>CAYPIM010000074.1:0-25362 GCA_964410795.1 uncultured Lewinella sp.
TGCTGCTGAACGAACAGTTATCAGGGCTGCCGAAGATGCGACCGTAAGTAGGGTCATCAGCGTCGAGCATGCCAGAGAAAGAGGTAATCGGCTGAGCAGTAGAGGTAGCCTGAACGGAAGCATTGCCCATCTCGTCGAGCTCTACGGTTACATCCTGACAAACCGCATCAGCAGGAGTGTTGTCCGTTACCGTCAAAGTGAAAGAACAATTACCCGAGCGACCATTTTCATCGGTCACGGTTAGGATAACCGAATTATCACCAGGGGGAAGGTTGCGATTACCCCCAAGTACACCACCTCCATCCCCACCGTTAGCGGGAAAGTCAAACTCAACAATCAGGTTGCCATCTTCGTCGAAGTAGCGTTCGTTAAGGTTAAGTGGGTTAGCACAGTTATCATCAATATCTAAAGAGCCAGGACTTCCCTGGAAAAGACAATCATCACCAACAAAAGCTTCCGCTGCAGGAGCACAAACAATAGTAGGCGAAATGGTATCCGCAACAGTTAGCGTAAAGTCACAAACAGCCTCATTGCCACTCTCGTCGAAAAAGCCAAAAAAGAAAGGTCGGGTACCAATGTCATCACAAGTTAATTCTCCAGCTGGCCCGCCAACAGAGACAGGTGCTGCAGAACAGTTATCTGTGAAGGAAACCAACACACTCTCAATCGCAAAGTCAACGTTAGCAAAGGCTTCGCCATTTTCGTCTAGATATATGGTAGCATCTTGGCAAACAACTTCAGGAGCAACATCATCCACTAGAAGAATGGTCACCGTATCCTGGATACTTTCGTTACCGGCCTCGTCAACGAGTACACCGTAAACGGAGATACTGTCGCTACCGTCTGCCATCGGGAAGTGCTCAACGTTGGTCACGCGAACGATGATGTCTTCATCAGCCGTACAGTTGTCCTCAAAAACACTGAGGTAGAAGGGAGCAAGGCCGGGGAAGAAGGTATTGCCGAAGTCAACAATATCACTAACCAGTAAGTCCTGGCCTAGTGCATTGTCTTCGATGAAGGTGCTACCGGGGCAAGGGCAAGCCGGGTTAAGGCTGCTGTTAAGGATGACGTTGATGAAGCTCGTCTGGTTGATAACCGGAGGAGCAGTATCATTATCTGATACCCTAATTACTTGGTCACAGATTGAGGTTTGCCCACATCCGTCAGTTGCCGCATAAATATACATATAGTCTGTGCCAGGAGCACCGGGCTCACCAACGATTACAGGGGCAGTAATAGTAACAGTCGGAGTTCCACAACCAGAAGTTGCCATTGCATCAGAAGCCATTGGGCTTGGCGTTACGCCACAATCAACCATTCTGTTAGCCGGGCAGGTAATCATCGGCGCATCACCAACGTACTGGATGGTACTGCGGAAGAAGATTGAATCTTCTGCTTCATTGCCGGCGGCATCTCTGATGACTAAGACATTAATGATGTCTACAGAACAGCCCGCTACGCGGTTTTCTTCAAAGGAAGAAACAAAAGCGACCTGAAAGCCGTCATCCGCATTATTATCCGTTATGCAAGTTGAAAGGTCGACCGTTTGGATACGAGATCCACCCGCCGCAACCCTGAACATCGTCAAATCACCAATGGGACTGAACGTGCTTGAAGGAGTATTAGCACCTATGAAATCGCCACACTGGTCAGCACCAGAAAAGGTTTCGGTGAATTCTGTACAGCTTACTACCGGTAGTTCAGTATCAGGAAGCTCCGTTACCGTACCATTAATTGATACGTTGTCGAAACGCAAGGTACCACCCGAACCAGACGCCATAAAGCCAAATACTCTTACTACGATCGTATCTCCTGAAAAATCTTCAGGAAAGGAGAAGCTTTCGAAACTGGTGGAAGTCAAATCCGTAGCAAGTGATCCTCCGTAGACTTTGTTGGGCAAAAAGGCCAGGTTATCGGCGATGAGCACCGAGAATTGGCTTGGTCCTGATCCGGAACGGCGCAGGTCAAGATCAATGGAAGTTACATTGAGGGTAAAACCCTCATCTGCAATTATGGTGAAATCCAGGAACCGGTCTCCGGCGATCTCACCAGCAGGCCAGTTGTTCCCGGCGTAGGCTTCTCCACCTCCATTTCCAGAGAAGAAGTTGATACCACCAACGCTGGACCCAAATTCAGCATCTTCAGCAGTAGCATTGGTAGCTACCGTAGCCGGAGCAGCGGTTCCGGGGTCAGGCTCAAAAGTCCAGGTTGCCAGTTGGGCATTAAGTGCGAAACTGGCACAGCATGCCAGTAAGAGAAAGTAGATTTTATTCATCAGATTACGTTTTCAGGTCGGAGGGGCAAAAGGTGCCCAAAAAATAATAAAGTCAAAAATACAAGAAATTCTCGGGTTTTATGGGTTGAGCCTACAAAACTCAAAGAATTAACATTAAAATCAATTAGCCACCACCTAAGCCTTACTTAAACCAAGCGCTGGACTAAGCTGATCGATGGCCAAGAGGTTCTTCCAAAGTTTATAGTTACGGTAGCGAGCTTCACTGCCGATGGAGCGAGCCGTTAACCAACTCTGCACCTGCGTCCGCGCAAAAACAGCCCGTATTAACCGTTAAGACGGTGTTACCTTTGCCGTTCGAAGCCAACACTTCCTCCAATTTTGGTATCAATACCCTCAATGACGCGTTCCCTACTTGCCATCACCGGTCTATTGCTTGTTTTACTTGCACAACTGTTCACCTTCCAGCACTGTGCCACCCCATCGGCCCCTACCGGTGGTGCACGAGATACGATCGGGCCAGTATTGATCCCCGAAGAAACAACTCCTAATTTTCAAACCAATTTCCGCCCCGACGAAATTGTTCTCACGTTTGATGAATGGGTGGAGCAAGACCAAAAACAACAAATCATTATCTCTCCTCCGCTGGAACTAGGAGAAGATAACCAACCTTATCTACGAAGGCGTAGTCTGGTGATTCCCCTGGAAGGGCTGACGTTACGCGATAGTGTGACCTACGTTGTCAACGTCGGTTCCGCGATAAAGGACCTAAACGAAGGCAACCCGACCGAGAACCTGCGCTTCGTCTTCGCAACGGGGCCAATACTTGATTCAGCAACCGTGACCGGAACCCTGGTTGAAGATTTTACCGGAGAACCTATTGATGATGCGACCTTCACGCTCTATGGCAACCTGGCCGATACCGCGGCACTGACGGAAAACCCAACCTACTTCGCACAGTCTGGAGAGGAAGGTAATTTCACCGTTTTTAATATCCGACCGGGGAAATACCGCGCCGTAGGTTTGATCCGCAATCCCGGAGCCACCAATTATTATGCAGACCTAACGGGAACGTTTAAGCCTCTCTCTATTGGCTTTATCGACACGATCATAACCGTTGTTGACGGGAATACCGACATTGGCACCCTTCGCCTCTCCCCTATTCCCATTCCTACCAAGGTGATCGGCCTTGACACCAGTGGACAGGGAGAGATCATCATGACTATGAACCAACCCGCTAAAGGGGTTGACCTGAGGACGAACCGAAACGACTACCTGCGGTCCAACGATAAAGACACCATCAAGCTCTTCTACCAAGAACGTGCAATAGATACCATATATATAGGTCTTGATTCTATTTTCAGTGATACGGTCATTATTGACACAACCGGCAGCCTTGGTGCCCGACCACTAGAGATGGTAACTGCTCCCCAAAATCGAGTATTTAGCAAAACTGGTCCGAGCTTTACTTTCAACCAACCACTTGAGGCCGTAGACACCAACCTGATCTCCTTACGTAAGGACACCTTTCCCGAAGGGCAAGTGTTCAGCTATGTAATAGATACCACCTTCCCCGGTCAAATTAATTTCCGCTCTTCCTGGGAATTAAAAGCACCCTATTTTCTGGATATTTTGCCCGGTGCGCTAACGGCATGGAACGGCAGCAAAAACCAGGATACCATTTCGAAAAAATTCAACCTTGACGCCCCTAACAAATTTGGCATACTTACCTTGAAAATCAACAACTTAGACTCTACAAGTAATTACATATTGCGTTTACTAGACAAAGACAATATTGTACCTTCCACCAGCCGTTTTATAAGTGAAAAATCGCGCTATAGTGCCCGTTTTGAAGGGCTTAAGCCCGCTACCTATAAAGTAGAAATAGTCTACGACCGCAACGGCAATCGACGCTACGACTCCGGAGACTTTATGTTCAGGCGACAGCCAGAGCTCGTTCGCCGTTTTGAAATACCTGCCTTGAAGGCAGACTGGGAGGTAGAAGAGGTTATTGATCTTAAGTAGACGAGCGGCTAATTTTCAGAAAATAGCGCCAGCGTTTCAACAAGAAATGAAACAATCTTTGTATCCTGCGGCCGCGCCAGTTAACTTGCAACATTCAATAACTAAATCAATAGCAATATGAGCTTACAAGACAAGTACCGCAGTGTACTCACCCTCGGCGAGAAATTCAACGCCCAAGATGGTTTCGTAGAAGAAGCCGACGGCGTTCTCCGCATCGGAGGCTCCGTAGAACTCCAGTATGAAAAGGACCAGATGTGGGACGAAATCAAGCGCGTCGGAGGTGAGAACCCTATCGACATCGAAGCTGATATCCAGGTTCGCAATACCGCCATTTACGCCCGTCATACCGTGGAGCGTGGAGAAAGCCTCTCTCTCATTGCCAAGGCGTACCTGAAGGATGTAATGGCCTACAAGCAAATCTTCGCTGCCAACTCCGACACCCTGGAGGATCCTAATAAGATTCACCCAGGTCAGGAATTGGTAATTCCTTTTCCTAGTGAGTAGTTTGTAGAAAATAGTAGGTAGTGCTACCATACATAGATGCTCGCTTCGCTCGTGGCGGCTTCGCCTTTGACGACAACGTTCTCCTTTACGAACGAGGTGAGCACCCAAACGCGGTAGCACTACCCACTACTTACTACCCGCTACAAGACTAACCCCATATCCACATGCTCCTCAATCAATTCAACTGCCCTCCGGATTTTCCAGGGGGTTTTCAGGTTGATCTTAACTTCCATTTGATTGATTCGAACTGCTGCTCCGTAAGTATCCAGCGGGCAGGACACGACGGGGATTTTATGCTTGTTGATAAAATCGAGATGGGGTAAATCCATACTTTCGCTGTCTGCTCCCGTAACGACGATGCCCGAGATTGTGGAACCGGGAAGATTGCGCTCCCTCAAGATTTCCTGGAGTGCAGAGAGCGCCTCTTCCAACCTGCGGTTGCTCGCCAGAATTAGTAAATTCTTTAAGTTTTCAACTTCCGCCTGGGCCAGAAGGCTACCACTCGCGATGTTCTCAACCGGATTATTCAGCTGCTCGCGGTGGAAGAGTGTTTTACCTTTAAGTGCCCGTCGAATAGTAGCCATTATCGGGCTGGAGAGCGTCTTTTCATACGGCAGAACACCAAGTAAAGGAATGCCCAGTTTTTGCAGATAGATACCAACGTAGCGTTCTACCTTTTCCATCTTTTTAGGAATGCATTTATTTACAATAACGCCGCGAACGGGTACGCGCTGCTCCCGGAACATTGCCAGGTTCATGTTGAGCTTATCAATGGTACTCCCAATCCCCCCTTCAACGATCATAATAACGGAAGCATTGAGCAAGCGAGCAACCTGGGCGTTGCTCATATCACAGACCGAACCCACTCCGGGATGCCCGGTCCCCTCGTAAATAACAAAGTCGTTTTCCGCCTGCAGTTTGCGGCTAGCCTTGGTGATACCCGAGGAAAATTCAAATTGAGTGGGGTCATCAAGATATTTAGCCGTTACCCCACTACCGATAATGACGGGGCTGTGCACTTCAGCTTTCAACTCAAAATCCATACCCCGGGCAAAAAGTAGTGCATCTTTATCTACTCGCAATTCTCCGAGTTCCACAAATTCTTGCCCGACCGGTTTACAATAACTCACTTTATGTCCTCTGGCTCGAATGGCGGCCATCAAACCAAGGGTGCAAGTAGTCTTTCCAACGTGCTGAGAAGTAGCGGCAATATAAAGGCGGTCTATCATAGCGCGAAAGATAGTGCTAAGTGCATTATTGCGCTACACTCTTCTGTGGTAAGGTTTAAACGCTGCGGGCTATTACCCTGCATAAGTCTCCGATCAAGCTGGTTTTTCCGTTCAGATGGCATAGTTTTGGTTGGTTAGAACCTAACTAAAAAGAAAATCCTTTGCTAAACTGGAATAAAAATGCGAGGGTCAACAATTTAACACCTACTACTTGCGTAGTATTACAGATGTAGTTTATCTTTACCACCAAGCAAAATAAATCCCATGTCGAACGTTCCGATGCCCTCTGAAGCACAACTTGAAATTCTAGACCTCCTTTGGCAGCAGCAACCCGCTACGGTTCAGGACCTTCACAACCGCCTTGGCTCCCGCCGTCAGGTTAGTTATAATACCGTGCTTACCCAATTGCAACGCATGACCAAAGCGGGGCTTGTTCTTCGCAATACTGACCTACGCACCCATACTTATACTGCTGCAGCAAAACGGGAACAAATTGAGCGAAAGCTATTTGGCCGTTTGGCCGATACTGCTTTTGGAGGCTCTACCATCAACCTCGCGCTTCGCGCTCTTGGTAATGAGACTCCTACTGCGGAAGAACTTGATGAACTTCAAGACTGGATCAATCGCCAGAAAAAATAGTCCTTTAGCCCATCACTCTCTGAGTTGATGGCACCTAAATAATCACCAGCCCCACACCCCATAGACTAAAGGACTAATGGACCAACTTCTCCCCATCGCCACCGCCTTCGGCCTCGCCCTATTCCACAGTTTGTGGATTGGGGGTTTACTCTACGTAGCCGTTCGAGCAATTTTCCCCCTGCTTAGCACTCCAACTGCTCGGCACAATTTAGCCTATGGCACTTTGCTGACGCTCGTTGCAGCCTTCGGTTTTAGTGCCTACTACCTTTATGATCCGAACCCGGTCTGTGAAAACCTGCTGGCCTCCGCTTTGCCCAACATCATGTCACCTTCTACAGGAGCAGACCTAGGGTGGTCAGAACGAATAGCGACTTATTTACCAGCGTATGCCCCTTGGCTATCAGCCCTTTACCTTACTGGCCTCTTTCCTGCATTGATCATGCTATTGCGTGACCAGGGCCGGGTCCACACCCTACGTTCGGAAGGAATTTCCGAGCTTCCTGGAAGCTGGGCAGAACAATTGGGCGATGAACTTGCCCGCCATCCGGCCACCCGTAGGGTACGTTATTTTTTGAGCGAACGGGCTGGTGAAGTTATGACACTTGGCTTCTGGAGCCCCGTCATCATTTTCCCCGTTGCCCTGGTCAACGAGCTATCTCCGGAAATGGCGCGCACCATTCTTTTACACGAAATTGCCCACTTGCGGCACTACGATCATTGGCTGAATTACCCCCAACAATTTATTCGGACATTTTTCTTTTTTCATCCGGCCGTACACGCCATGTGCCGCCTGATCGACCGTGAGCGGGAACACCGCTGCGATGATTGGGTTGCCGCGCGCTGCCTCGACCGACGTACTTACGCTACGGCGCTAGTAACCGTAGCCCGTTCTTCCCATATACCCCCAAACCACCTGGTGATGTCCGCCACCAAAACACCATTTTCAGCTCGTATTCAGCGCCTTTTCCTCGGTGAGGACCGTCAAAAAGACGGTAAATTTATTTTTACCGTCTTGCTGATCGTCCTACTCGGGGTGGGGCACATTTCCTACGCTAATCTGGGCGAGGACGCAGGTGCAACAAACTGTCTGGAAGAGCAAAGCAAGGCAAACACCGCTGCTTTTGCCGAGCAAGTTGCGCTCCTCCGAGACGAAGCCGCAGCCGTTCCTACCGAATATAAGCTCAGTAAGTTAGACCTCAACAGCCAACGACGTTGGGCCGTCATTGATCCTGTGGCAAAACTATCCAGCAAACCCTGTCCTACCCGCATCGAGGTAGAAGACCTCCCCTACATCGCCGCCCCGGAGCCGCCAGCTTCTACCAACCACCGAGCAATGGAACGGTACGAAAAGGCACGCCGAAAGTATAAAGATATGCGTGCATTGCCCACCCCAGAGCATATGGGATTGAGCAAGAACGCCATCGTCCCTACCCTACCCTGTCGTAAGATTGCTCCCCTCGAAATTCTTCCCATCAAACCGAAGATCTGCTCTAAAGACATTCCAAAAATTCTCTCTACCGCCAGAATAACGCTAACTCCAACCACCTCTGCCCTACCAAACAAAATTGCCGTATTCATTGACGGTGCCCGAGCTGAAGCCGGCCCTGCTAATGAACTCGATCCTAACCAGATTAAGTCCATCAACGTCATCAAAGGAGATGTTGAGCTCAGCGATATGAACCTTGATGGTTTCAACGGGGCCATCATGATCGTTACCAAGTACGGCGGGAAGACAAAAGCTAAGTGCCCCCAGAGAACGACAACTTAATCCATTCAAAAACTGACCTCCTCATGCGTTTGCCTATCCTTGCCTTCCTACTCTTACTTTGCACCTGCGTCAGCGCCCAAAAACAAGGTATTCCAGGACCGGAATCAAAAATCATAATTCGGACGGAGGCCAAGACCTCGACTACTAACCAGCCACTTTTCGTCGTGGACGGCATCTCCTTTGCGGAAGGCTCCATCCATGAACTTAACCCCAATGACATTGAGGCCATCTCCGTTCTTAAAGACGCAAGCGCTACAACACTCTATGGCCCTGCCGGTGCAAACGGCGTTGTCATCATCACCACCAAAAACGGAAACTACACCCGCCCGAATTACACCCTCACCCAAGACGAAATACCCACAGACATCTTTACTCGCTACGCAGAATTGAAG
Source organism: uncultured Lewinella sp. (assembly GCA_964410795.1). GTDB lineage: Bacteria > Bacteroidota > Bacteroidia > Chitinophagales > Saprospiraceae > Neolewinella. The sequence goes on from CAYPIM010000074.1 coordinate 8,791, forward strand.
TTCGGAGCCGGCAAAGAAGTGGTATACTTACTAGACGGTAAGCCTCAAGGGCTAAAAAAGCTTAATAAGCTGGATACCTCTACCATCGAATCAATCAAGGTTTACGAAGGCTTGGAACAAACTAAACGGATAGGCCATTCAGGAAAAGACGTTGTGGTAATTATCAAACTACAATAACGCTCCCCCCCCTTAAAACGGGCCACTAGCATTAGCCCGTACGCTGTTTAAAGCCTTCCTTTTCGTCCAATTATGTTTCTTTAATTAACTGGCGCTTCAAGCGCCATTCAACCACTGCTATGCGTTTAACTTTACTCTCCCTGCTACTCCTTCTGCTCTGCACCTGCGCCAGTGCCCAGATTCCCTATCTACAGCTCAGCCCTTATTCTAAGACAGAACTCAAGGCGGCCACCACTGATATTGAGTTTGCCTACGCCCGCCCCAGCATGCGCGGTCGGAAAATTTTTGGTGGCCTCGAACCCTGGAACGTTGTTTGGCGTGGCGGTGCCAACCGCAACCCTCGCCTTACCGTAAGCCAAGATTTCTTCCTCGGAGATATACGCGTAAAAGCTGGTGCTTACACCCTATTTTTGAAACCCGCCCCAGAAAAATGGACAGTTTACCTCTACGACGAGGTCGATCAGTACGGCGTTCCGGAAGAATGGGACGAAACTAAAGTGGTAGCTAGCATCACCCGCAAGCCCGAGCAATTACTACGCCCTATCGAAACGCTGCGGTACAGCTTTGAAGAAATCAGCAACGATCATTTCACCATTGTGATGGAATGGGAAACCACCCGGATCGTAATACCCTTTAAGCTGACAACAGCAGAGCAAATGGAGGCAAAGATCGCCAAAACACTTAACGGACCAGACGCTGGTGATTACTCAAATGCAGGACTGTATGCCCTCCGCGACAGCAAGGATTTCGAGCAAGCAGTTGCCTGGTTCGATAAAGCCATCGAAATAGACGACACCCCCAGTTACTGGGAGCACCTCTTCCGCGCACTAGCCCTGGAAAAACTTGGCCGCAAAGAAGAGGCCCGCAAGGGTGCAGAACGTGCTTTGAAGTACGCACAGGAAAGCGGCATCGACTATGGGCAACGCGAAAGCAAAGCCCTTCTGGAACGCTTGAAGTAAATCGGAAGTCTGATCAGGGCTTTTCAAAAGATAGTGACCATTGATTTCTAACGGCAAAAATTCGAATCAGAAACACCGCTATGATCGCTACCGCCATCCCCGCAATTTCCCCAAGCCATTGATCCGTGAGCAAGAAGAGTATGCCTCCCGCAAGACAAGCTGAAGCATATATCTCTTTGCGAAAAATCAAAGGTGCCGTCCCCGAAAGAACATCTCGGATCACACCACCAAAGGTTGCGGAGACTACCCCCATCATTACACAAATCTCTGGAGAAAGTCCAAAAGACAAGGCTTTTTTAAGGCCCAGGATAGTATAAAGAGCAATTCCAATCGTATCAAACAAGAACATGCTCCGCCGCAGTTTCCGAAAGTGCTGACGAAACAAGTAGGAGAAGACCACCGCCCCCAAAACCAAGTATAAGTAGGCGGTATTTTGCATCCAGCCTACCGGAGTACTTCCGATTAAGAGATCGCGTAGTGTGCCTCCTCCGATGGCTGTGACTAGTCCTAAGATGAAAACACCGAACATATCGAACTTCTGCTTCATACCCGCCAACGCGCCGGAGATGGCAAAAACAAACGTTCCACCATAGTCAATGATATTGATGAACAATTCCACAGTATAGCATTGTAATTAGGTAGTAATGTAGAGCAGCTGCAGGTTGAAGATCAACTAAGCAAACGTTGCGGTAATTTTTGAAAAAAGGGTCCTTGCATGGCCTTCCTCTGCTTCGGCGGACCAACCTGCAATATGGGGCGTCAACACGGTATTTTCACTGACACGGAGGTACTGAAAAGGTTCTGGTAAGTCTTTCGGTTCCAGCTTCACAAAGCTCATCTCTTCGTATTCATGTACGTCTAAGGCTGCTCCGAGCACCTTACCAGATTGCATAGCCGAAACCAGGTCTTCCGTCTTCACGGCCAACCCCCGTGCGGTATTGACGAGGTAGAACGGCTTCTTAAAAGCATTGATCCAGCCTTCATTGACGTAGTAGTGATTCCCTTCAAGAAAGATGTGAAGGGAGACGACATCGGCTTCCCGTTGCAGCTCCTCAAGGCTAACCTCCTGGGCGAATTCATCACCATAATTGGATCGAAACTTATCGTGTGCAATGACTTTACACCCAAAGCCGACAAGCCGGCGGGCGGTCATCTGGCCCATGTTTCCGTAGCCAATCAGGCCTACGGTCAGGCTGCCAAGTTCGGTACCAACGTTTCCCCGCCGTACCCACCCACCGTCGCGGATCTGCCGATCGGCACGGCCTAGGTGGTTCAACAGCATCAGTAACATTCCAACGGTGTGTTCCGCAACAGTGTGTTTACTGCCTTCGGGGCTGTTGAAAACGGAGATGCCCTTTTCTTTTGCGTATTCGAGGTCAATATGGTCAGTTCCTACCCCCCAACGAGCAACAAACTTAAATTCGGGACCACAAGCATCCAGCAGTTCCCGGTCGATCGTAAGACGACTGCGAATCATCAGGCCATCAAAGTCTTTTAGGACGGAAAGAATGTGGGCGCGGTCGCAGGTGCAAAGATCAGTTACCCGGTGCCCCGCTCCTTCGAGGGCAGACTGAAGGTAGGGGTGAGCGGCTTTGTCTAGGAAAGCAATTTTCATGAATGAGAAGGTAGCGTTACTGAATCAAATTAATTCTCTAACCTAGTAGTAAGCTCGACCGAGGGGTCCATCTGGTAGGCAAAGATCAATCGGCGATGGGGAAAGGGTTGCTCCAACTTCAGGGGCAGCGGGATGGTCAGGGAAGATTCGTTGGTCATTAACCAGATGTCCTGACCAATGTGTACGTTCGTTTCCATCAGCAGAAGCTCGTAGTTAGCCATATTGTACTGCTCAAAATCGATCTGTACCTCGGGTAATCTATCGGGTATATTGCGATCGTTATTATGGGCGGCAACGGATTTGCGAACATCAACGACGATGCCCAAATCTTCCTCTATCAGCGGAGAACCAGGAAAGGGCTCCAGCCTTGCCTTAATCACAACGTTCTCAGGAATCAGGGTAACTCCTGGCTGAAACTGGGGCAAAAGATTGAAGAGGATGGGCACGTAGCATTCCCGGTACAAAAGTGCATCGAGGGTTTCACTTATGAGTAGATGATACTCATTCGCCTTGGGCACCGTAAAGCTGGTTGCATCCGCCTTGTAGCGCGCTCGTACGGACTCCGACAAGCCCATATCTTCAATTAGTTTTTCGGCAAAAACGAGCGCATGCTGGTTGATCTCCAAAATTGAGAAGCAAACTTCTCCTGGTTTAAACAAAGGCGCCACCAGGGTAACGAAGGGAGCGTAGGGTCCACAACCGGCGTAAAAGACTTCGACCGTCTGCTCCGGATGGGCTGCCCGGCGTGCCCGGATAGCAGAGACGACGGCGGTCAGGAATTTCGTCGTACGTTTAAAGTCTAACAAGCACTGAGCGGCGTGGTTAAGGCCCAGAGCAGCGCCTTTAGCGGTTGGAACGGCCGCCAGGTACTCCAATTTCTCTTCATAGCCGGTGAGCCCAGTAAGCTGCTGGAACTGGGCGTAGATTTCTCTGATGATGCGCTCGGCTTCGGCAGGATTCTCAGCGTTGGCAAGCAGATCAGCAGCCAAAGTCTTGATGTCGGTGTAGGCTTTGTTATTTGTCATTGGGCCAAAACTACAAGAAGGTCTTGATTTATACTATGAACTCGTTTAAAGTTTCCTGAACTCGCCATTATATAGGTATGATTTCTCCACCTCCCTAATTTGGGAAAGCTCTCTTAATCGGTTATTATTGTAGCTATTTCACCAAATAGCACTTAGGGACGGGGAACTAATAAGCCATGATTCTTGACCACCTTATACAAACTGCGTAACAGAATCAAAAGCAATAAAGCATTATGAACGAGGCTACTGACTACCCCCAATTTGAGCACCTACACGAAGAACAACTCCCGGTACCCAAGCACAAACTTCACGACTGGACGCACTTCGCTGGCTTGTACGCAGCGGAACACGTCGCTGCTACGGAGTTTGTAATCGGAGCAACTTTTGTGGCGCTGGGAGCTCGCACAATGGACATTATCCTTGGCCTGCTTATCGGGAATATTCTGGCCATCCTTAGCTGGACATTAATCACCGCCCCGATTGCCGTTGATACCCGACTAAGCCTTTACACCTACTTAAATAAAATCGCGGGCAACTCCATGTCCAAGCTCTACAACTGGGCGAACGTAATTATTTTTACTGTCATCTCTGCGGCAATGGTAACGGTATCAGCATCAGCGGTCCGTTTTGCTTTTGACATTCCAGCACAACTGAACTGGTATCCCACCAATCTCTGGTTCGTGCTCATTGTGCTCCTGGTTGGTATTGTAGTTGTATCCGTTGCAATTTACGGGTTTAACGCTGTTTCGGAATTCTCCGGGGTTTGTGCTCCCTGGTTGTTTACGATGTTCACTTGTGGTGCGCTGGTGTTAATGCCAGCTTTATCGCTTGATGTACTGGGAAAGACCCTGCCCGGCGGCTGGTCCGACCTTTTGAGTATTGGCAACCAATCAATCTGGACGGGAGTAAACAGCAATGGAGAACAAGGGATTGGACTGGTTGAAGTGATTGGTTTTGGTTGGGCTGCAAATACGATCACCCACTTCGGGTTGATCGATATGGCGCTACTCCGCTTCGCAAAGAAAAAATCTTATGGCTTGGCAACAAGCACTGGAATGCTTTTCGGACACTATGTTGCCTGGATTTCCGCCGGCATCATGGGTGCGGGCGCCGCCGTGATTCTGGGCAAAGCAATCGTTGAGCTTGACCCTGGAGATGTTGCCTTTTACGCCCTCGGCTGGTCGGGCTTCGTGATCGTGATTGTTGCTGGCTGGACAACGGCAATTACTAATCTTTACCGAGCTGGCCTTGCAGCCCAAGCTATTTTCAGCAACTACTCCCGCCGCTCAACTACCATTGTTGTCGGTTTAGCGATGGTCGTTATTGGTTGCTTCCCCTTTGTATTCAGCCAGTTCCTTCCACTGCTTACCTACGCGGGGCTATTAGTCGTTCCCGTTGGTGCCATTGTATTCGCAGAACATCAGATCTTTCCAAAGATTGGCTATACCAGATACTGGTCAAAGTTCCAGGATTACGCGAACAGTTTACCCGCCGTAGCGTCTTGGGGATTAGGCCTCGTTTTTGGTTTCGGTTTGAATTTTCTGGACGTTATGTCATTCTATTACCTCTTCATTCCAACGTGGTTCTTCACTATCATCATCTATACGGTACTTGCAGGCAGGTACGGAGCCAACCAACTGTATCCCGAAGCAAAAGCGGCTGAGCAAAAACGGGATAAAGACATCGAGCGGTTCCAGCAAGCCCTGGCTACGAACGAGCCAAGGTTAATACCGGACATTTCGACTTTCTCAAGAGTCTTAAAGGTAGTTGCATTCTCTTCCCTTGTCGTAGCCTTGGTTCTGGCGGGCAATGTTTTATTTGGCAGTCCGGATGAAAGCGCTTACGACACTAACCGGGAAACTTTTTACTTCTACGGTTTTTTCTGCACCATACTGTACTTCATCACTGCCTACTGGGCGATGAAAAGAGGGAAAAGGGCTACTACCTAAACCAGCTTTAGCCATAAAAGCCATCAACACCACTTATCCGACGAAGGACATGAAGAATCTGCAATTAAATCAGCAAAACCTGGCGCAAATTGCCAAACAAATACCTTGCCCAAATTACAATCGGCAGGAGTTGAAAGTCGGTATAGTTCACATTGGAGTTGGAGGCTTTCATCGATCTCATCAAGCATATTACATTCATCAATTGCTGGAACAGGAGAACATTAAAGACTGGGCCATTTGTGGAATTGGACTCCGGGAAGCTGACCGTAAAATCTATGAAGCTCTCAAAAAACAGGACTATCTGTATACACTGATTATCCAACATCCCAACGGCGACCAGCAATGCGAAGTGATCGGATCATTAAAAGATTATATTCTGGCGGTGGATACACCCGAAAAAGTAATCGAAAGGATGGCCCACCCTGACACAAAAATTGTTTCCTTGACAATCACGGAAGGTGGCTACAATTTCAATCCTCAAACGGAGGTTTTTAACTTTGAAAATCCGGATGTCCAGCACGAACTCAAACACCCCGAACAACCGCGCACCGTTTTCGGCTTTCTTACCAGGGCTTTGAAGCAACGCAGAATGAAAGGGTTACCCCCCTTCAGCGTTCTTTCCTGCGATAACATTCAGCACAACGGAGCAATGGCTAAAAAAATGATGTTGGCTTTTGCTCAGGAACAAGACCCTGTTCTCGCGGATTGGATAGAAGAGGCCGTCCACTTCCCCAGTACCATGGTAGACCGGATTACGCCAGGAACAACGCCCGTTGACATTGATTTCCTACAATCCGCCCACGGTATTTCTGACGAATGGCCCGTCATTTGTGAGCCGTTTATTCAATGGGTAATAGAAGACCGGTTCTCTAACGGCAGGCCTCCACTCGAAAAAGCGGGTGTTCAGTTTGTCGAAGACGTCTCCCCCTACGAAATGATGAAGATTCGGCTGCTAAATGCTGGCCACTCCGTACTAGGCATTCCCGGAGCAATTCATGGTCACCCGACCATCAATGCTTGCATGAAAGATCCTGTTTTTGCCACCTTCATGCGCCACTTCATGGATAAAGAAGCTTCTCCTATTTTAAAGGAGGTCGCAGGAATAAACCTGGAAGATTATAAAGACAGTTTAGAAGCGCGCTTTGCCAATCCAAACATTAAGGACAGCGTAGGGCGCATCTGCTCAGAAAGCTCCGCTAAGCTCCCTAAATTCCTGATTCCCACAATTCAGGACAACTTAGCTAAGGGCGACAGCATAGCATACGCCACCTTGATCCTGGCGGCCTGGTGCTTTTATCACGATAAGAAAATCAATGAAAAAGATGCTCCCCTTGAGATCATCGACACAATGGCAACGGAACTACACCTGGCCGCTACCGGAACTCCGGACAACCCGCTTGCCTTCCTTAGCTTTAACGAAATTTTTGGTTCTATATCTGACGACGAACGGTTTACACAGGAATACCGGAAAATGGTTCGCACAATTTACACAACGAATGACATCAGAGGGGTGATGGCTGGCATGATCCAATAGTGGCTCAAAACCCAGTAAAATCACTCCAAAATCCAGGGATAAGCCTTCTTAAACCCTTTCCGCCAGGTAGCGTGCCAGTGCCCTTCGTCTGGCTCAACGTCGAAGTATAGCTGATCTTCTGGCAGGCCGGAGGCCAATAGCTTATCACGGAGTTTCTCCGAAGATTCTACGATGGGCCATTCGAGCGATCCAGAGTTTAGGAATATGCGCGTCTTACTCAAGTCAGGGTGTTCATCCACCAGCGCCAGGCACTGGGGCTCGTCTACCCACAGTGAAGGGCTGAAGATAATGCCAAGGCCGTAAACATCCGGGTAGGCCATCATGCTGTAGTGGGCCATCAAACCGCCCAGAGAGCAGCCACCAATACCGGTAAATTCAGGTTCAGGTTTCGTGCGATAATTTGCGTCTACCCATTGCTTGAGGCCTTTTGCGTACCACTCGGCGTGTTTTTTGCCAAATACTTCGCCATCTTCATCTACCTGATCGGAAGGAAAAGGTTTGTACTCCGCAGAACGGTTGTTGCCCGACTGGATACCGATTACGATACAAGCTGGGCCACCCGCCGAATCAACGCTATTGATCACTTCATCTACTTCCCACTCCGAGCCTTCTCCGATGATGTGGTCAAAGAGGTTGTCTCCATCATAGAAATACAACACCGGATAGCGGACGGAGTCATTATCTGCATAACCCTTCGGTAGAAAGATGTCCACATCTTTCTTTTCGCCAAGGTATTCAGCCGTAACGGCCTTCTCCAGGCGTTGGGCGTTGGGGGCATTAGAGGGTTCGGCCGTTTTGAGGAATTCGGTGAGCCAGCGGTCATGCTTCCAATCGCGGTAAGCGTAGACGATGTCTTCGTCGAAACCAAAGCCAAAAATGATAGCGGCAATCACCCCAAGGACGAGGTTGAAAATGAGGAACTTGCGTAACATAATGTGGTGGTTCTGATGAGTTGTGTGTGTTAAAAAGACGGTGACACTATCTTTTGGTTGCACCGGTACTTATCCTCATCAAGATACACAACTCTCGTTAGCCTTTTATGGATTGAAACAAAGTTCCGTTGTCCGGGTATTCGTATTATCCACGGTGGTAAAGGTAAAATCAAGGCACCTGCGTAAATCATGTCGCTCAAACTCCAGTACGTGAGAAGTAGTCTCAGCAGGATAGAAAAACACCCTATCAGTTCGTGGCCCGTTTATTCGCAAACCAGTAATGGTACTTCTTTGCTCCGGGGTAGCATCTGCCCAAGAAGAGGTAAACGTTATCGTAATGTCTGATCGAGTCTCTGTAATAGTGTCACGCGATACACTTTGCAGGGTGAATAGGGTCGTATTTGGTTCCTCAAAAATATTCCCTTCTAAAGTTCGGAAATCCTCCTCTAGACAACTGCAAGTAGCCACCGTAAAAAGCAAAAGAATAATAAGTTTCTGCATAAGGCTTTAAAATTTCAGGGAAAAACCAATAGAATTATGATGGCTAGTTACTACAATCAAGGGTTCAGTTCTTTTTAACACACTAACAAATGGGTTATCCGAAACGTACTCTGGCCGTTTAAGTTTTTTATCCGTTGCTCTACGATAAAATAAATAAGCAGTAGCTGCCGTCAGTGCACCAACGATGGGTATACCGGTCTTTATTCGTGTTTCTTGCCTTTCTTTAATGTCACTGTGATCAGCCAGCGCTCTACTGTAGGCATCTTGAATAGATGCGAAGCCAATAAAAGCAGTATTGTTATCGTAAAGCTCCTGCAGTTTTACTATCTCATCTTCTACTTTCCTTCCTTTCGAGTACAGGTCAATAAACATTAGATAAGATAAGACAGCATTAGCAGCAACTAGCGTCCCTCCAGACAGAGATCGTTTTAGCTTAGCCGTTTTAAACTCGGACAATTCTTCTCTGTAGTCCAAAAAGGTTTGAGCTTGCTTTTTTAAGCCAAAATTTACACCTTGGTTTTTACCAGCCTCCACAACAATTGTTTTCGTAACTACTTCAAAGTTAGGTGCCCATATTTCGGCCTGATAAGTTCCTGAAGCCAGTTGTATTTTGTTTTGTCTACTCAGATCTAAAACCTCTCCATTAATGCGAACAAAGGCATTACGAGGTGAAATATTGAAGACGACCTCCTGGCCAAATACTGGTGCTACGCATAAGCATAGCAGTAGTACAATTAGTTTGTTTCTCATTTCAAATAGGGCTTAATAAACACGAATATAGTTATTCCAAGCTAGAGCCTACCCTAAAAATGCAAGCACTCGATCAATCCGTATTATATTACCACCGCATACTAAAGATTCAAACCAACAAATGAACAGTCTCCGTCTTCTTCCCCTGCTCTTCTTAACCTTTCTTTGCACCTGCGTCAGCGCCCAAAAGGCCACCCCCGCTCAAGTGCGTGCCCAGGCCTTCCGGCAACGACTGTTCTTACAGGAAAACAGCCCCGCCGCGGGTATTGAGTTCACCAACATCGGCCCTACCGTGATGAGTGGCCGCGTAGCGGACATCGCTGTAAACCCTAAAGATCCGACCCACTTCTACGTCGGTTACGCGAGCGGTGGGCTCTGGGAGACGAAAGACAATGGCATCACCTTCAAGCCGCTATTTGATGATCTGCCCGTAATGACGATCGGTGCGCTGGATGTAAACTGGACCACCAAAGCCATCTACGTAGGCACGGGTGAAGTCAACTCCAGCCGCTCTAGCTACGCCGGCAACGGCGTCTACCGCAGCACCGACGGTGGCCGTAGCTGGACCCATATGGGCCTCGACGAGACCCACCACATCGGCCGTGTAATTGTAGACCAACGCGACCAGAGTACCGTCTGGATCGCCGCCCTGGGCCACCTCTACGGCCCTAACCCCGAACGCGGTGTGTACAAAACCACCAACGGTGGGGAAACCTGGACGAAAACGCTCTTCGTCAACGACAGTACCGGCGTGGTAGACATCGTCCGCGATCCGCGCAACCCCAACGAACTCTTCGCTGCCAGCTGGGAACGCGAGCGCAAAGCATGGGACTTTAAGGAATCAGGCGCCGGCAGCGGTGTATGGCACAGCACCGACGGAGGTATGAACTGGAACCGGATTTCCACGGCAAAAGGCGGCTTCCCCACCGGGGAGGGCGGCGGCCGCATCGGCCTGGCCGTAAGCTACGAAGACGATCAGCGCTACCTTTTCGCCAGCCTGGACAACTACTTCAGAAAATCCGCAGCAGAACTGGCTGGCGACACTGATGAAGAACAGTTAACCAAAAACAAACTCCGCAGCATGGGCAAGGCCGATTTCCTCGGCTTACGCACTTACCAGGTTAAAGGCTTTCTCCGGGCTAACGGCTTCCCGCGCGAGCTTAGCGTTGATTCATTAAAGGCACGTATTGCTCGCGATGAAGTAACCACTGGTCAGCTCGTAGAATACCTGGAAGATGCCAACAGCCTCCTCTTTGACACCCCCGTGAAAGGCTTCGAGCTCTACCGAACAACTACAAATGGAGAGAAATGGGAACGCACACATGAAGACTATATCCCCAGACTCTACAACACCTACGGCTACTACTTCGGTGCCATCACCGTTCACCCTGAAAACCCTACCTTGATCTACGCTATGGGGGTACCCATCATCAAGTCTACCGACGGTGGCAAAAACTGGACCGGGGCCAACGGCCCCAACGTCCATGCCGATCACCACTACCTATGGATCAACCCCAACCGCCCCGATCACATCATCAACGGTAACGACGGCGGCGTTAACATTAGCTACGACGGTGGCAAAAACTGGCGCAAGTGCAACGCCCCTCCCCTCGGCCAGTTCTACGGCATTGCCGTAGACAATCACCCCGATGGCTACCGTGTCTACGGTGGTTTGCAGGACAACGGCACCTGGGTCGGACCACACAATTACACCGCCGGCCGAAGATGGGAACAATCCGGCCAGTACCCCTACAAATCTCTCTTTGGTGGCGACGGTATGCAGGTGGAAGTAGATCCGCGCGACAACAACACCGTCTACGTCGGTTTCCAGTATGGCAACTACTACCGGATTGACCAGGCCGCCGACACGAGTACTTACCTAACCCCAAAACACGAACTGGGCCAACGCCCCTACCGCTGGAACTGGCAAAGTCCGATCCTCATCAGTCCACACAATCCCGACGTTTTTTACCTCGGTTCCAACGTCCTGCATCGTAGCGTTAACCGGGGCAACGACTTTAAAGCTATTAGTAAAGACCTCACGGCCGGTGGGCGAAAAGGGGATGTCGCCTTCGGCACCTTGACGACGATCAGCGAAAGCCCCAAACAACCTAACCTGCTCTACGTAGGCAGCGACGATGGCCAAATTCACCGTTCTGAAAACGGAGGAGCAGAATGGGATCGCATTGACGATGGCCTGCCGCAGAACCTTTGGGTGAGCCGCATTGCTGCGGGTAAGCACGACGCCAACGTTGTCTACGCCACCCTCAACGGCTACCGTAGCGACCACTTCGGCAGCCACGTCTACAAGAGTATCGACAAAGGAGATACCTGGACAAAAATCGGCAACTACTTACCCAATGAGGCCGTCAATGTTATTCTTGAAGACCCTTCTAATCCGCGGCTTCTCTTCGTAGGTACGGACCACGGCCTCTACGTCAGTATGGACGGTGGTAAGAAGTTCGTTGGCATGGACAACGGCTTACCTGCCGTTGCGGTACACGACCTGGTCATCCAGGAAAAGGCTAAAGACCTCATCGTAGGCACCCATGGCCGCAGTCTTTACCGAGCCAACATCGGCATTCTACAGACCGCCGCCGTAGAGCGGCCTGGCATCACCTTCACGGCACCCGCTCGCATGCGCTATTCCAGTCGTTATGGAGCACGGGATTTCAATCTCAACGTACGAGAGCCAGAGACGACCTTCCAGGTTTTTCTTCCGGGCGCGAGCGCAGGTGCAAAGTTGATGATAAAGAGCAAGGATGGTACTACAATTTTCTCCCAGAACGTAGATCTGAACGGAGGCGTAACCACCCTACCCTACGACATGTCCTTCGATGGTCACTTCGCCGGAATGCTCGAAAACAAAGCCAACGCAGGCCGTAGTGCGGATAAACGTCCGGTTTCCATCAAGGCCGCTAAGAATGGTAAATACTATCTACGGCCGGGGACTTACACCGCCGTACTCAACGTTGAAGGGACGGAGGCCCGGGCAGAATTTGTGGTTAAATAATTGTAACTTTAGCTACCACATAACGTTGTTAGAACAGGAGCAGCAGTTTTTTTTCAACTCCTTCATTATGGTTCTAGAAATAAAAATTCCCGCAAACGAGGTAGAACTCAACTTCCCGGACGGCCTGAGCCATCAGGACTTTGAACAGTTATGCTTTACCAACAGGGAATTGCTTATTGAACGAGAGCCCGATGGAAAAATAAAAATCATGTCTCCCATGTCCCCGTACTCGTCTAACAACGAGGCTGAATTCATTACTGATTTAAAAATCTACGCTAGGGCCCACGGAGGTATGGCGTATAGCTCCCAGGTTGGCTTCCTCCTCCCGGACGACTCCGTAAGGATGCCTGACGCTTGCTACGTATCGCAAGAACAAATTTCCCGGTACTCATCGGAAGAGCTAAAACACATCGTCCTTATTGTTCCAGAGTTTATTGTCGAGGTACTATCTCCGTCTGATTCTCTAAAAGAACTACACACCAAAATGTCGGAGCAGTGGATCGCCAACGGTGTACAGCTTGGGTGGTTGGTGGACGCAGCCAACGAAAAGCTCTGGATTTATCGTAAAAACGGCACCGTTGACCTAATCGAAGGTTTTGACCAAACGGTATCCGGCGAGGATGTTGTCCCCAGCTTTGAATTTGACCTACGGAATTTAATGTAAGCCTGTCACAAAAAAGCGTTCCAACCTACCAATATTCTTAGCTTCAAAAGTACCCGCCGGTACGCAGGTGAACGCATCACCAAGCAAATCCTTTGTTGTGCGTGAGACGGCGACTTTACCAATTTCTCCCGCTGTCTCCAGGCGGCTGGCCTGGTTTACGGTGTCTCCCCAGATGTCGTACACGAATTTATGTTTCCCCACCACACCGGCAATCACCGGTCCCGTATGAATACCGATGCGCGCATCAAAGTGTTTGTTTTCTGCCAGGTAAGCCTGCATTTCCAGGCCTACACGCACCATACGTTCAGCGTGGTTGTCGTCTTCTTTGGGCAAGCCGCCAGCACACATGTAGGCGTCTCCAATTGTTTTTATTTTTTCGATGCCATGCTTAACTACTATTTCATCAAAAGCACGAAACGCCTCGTCCAATAAATTAATAAGGGCTTCTGGCTCGAGGGTTGCAGCTAGGCTGCTAAACCCTTTAAAATCAGCGAATAACACCGTTGCAGAATCATATTGGCGTGCGGAGGCTTTACCCGTTTCTTTCAACTCCGAAGCTACGGTGACGGGTAGAATATTCAGCAGCAGCTCTTCTGAACGCTGCCGCTCTTCAGTAATTGTTTTGTTCTGGGCCTGGAGCTTCTCCTGAAACTTCTGGCCAGCCCGGTAACGCAGGTAGAGTACTCCCAGAATACCAAGTACTCCAAGGCCAAGCACAAAGAAAAGATTCCGCTGTAGCCTTTGCCGGGAGACTTCTCCCTTTTGGACATCAATAATTCGCTCCTGCCGGATCAATAAGATGCTGTCATTGAGACGTTCAAAAGCACTCTCATCCAGAGCCCTTTGCTGGCGCTCAAGCTTCAGCACTTGTCTTAATTGACTGTCATTAAGTGCTGTTATTTCTGCTTGCTGAAGGGAGACTATCGCCGTCAGGCTTACTGTTTCAATGGAGTCATCTTTTGGCATTTTCGCCTTACGGGCAATTGAAGAAGGGAGCTCTTCCAGCTCGATAGACCTATCTCCGGTGAGGGCCTCCAGCAGCACCAGGATAGCTGCAACATCCTCCACTTCTCCTCCAGCCTTAAATGCTTTCGCAGCTTTTCGTAATTCTCGTATTCCAGCGACACGCTCCTTTGCGGAAGCTTCTGGATTTTCAGTAAGGATTCTACCTAACAGCATTCTCCCCGTGGCAGCAACAGCTGGGAGGTGAGCTTGTGTACCACTATCGATCAACGCTTCAGCCTGGGCACGCGCAGAGGTAAACTTCTTCCGTTCAATAAGTTCATCTATTACCTCAGCTTGGGCATCATAAGCCTCGCCCTGTGCCTCTAAGTCAGTGGTCAACAGGAAAATAAAGCATAAAAGAAGGGTACGTATCATCTGATGATAGTACCCTTCTTTTTGAATAAAGTTCGGTTTACTGTCTAACCGTGTATCCGGTATTTATCTGCGACCACCACATCACGGAAATCAGGGTCATGCTCTACAGCCTGGCTTTCGGAGGCTCCGCTCTGGTATTCTCCTCCCGGAAAAACCTCTTCAGGGGTTTCAGGCGGATAAGGCGTTGAAAGCTCCTCCATAAATTCCGCGCGTTTGGCCAACGGATTGTTAGGGTCTTGATTCATGTTAGCAACGATGGTGATGCCAGCCACAATCAGGAACATAGCCGCAATTAGCCATGGTCGAATACCTAAAATACGGGTTCCACGTCGTCTACGGTCCAACCGTTGTTCGAGTTGGTTCCAGGATTGAGTAGAAGGTGTTCGCCGTAAACCTCTGGCTCGATTACCAAATTCCCGGTCAAAAGGATCAAAGCTTGCCATTGTAAAATAATTTTGTCGGTTGTCGGTTGTCGGTTGGAGATTCTTGAGTGCAACTAGCTGGTGCCGTAGCCAAGAGCGGTTAGTTGTTCGCGCATCCGTTTTTTTGCAAGGATAAGCTGCGACTTACTGGTGTTGATGCTGATGCCTAACATTTCAGCAATTTCCCGGTGCTTATAGCCTTCCACTACATAGAGGTTAAAGACCGTCCGGTATCCTACGGGCATTCTGTCCAAGAGGTTCATGATGTCAGCTTCAGCCAGACGGCTGGCGGCCTCAGCAGGTACAGAAAAGTTCGTAGGGTTCACATCTTCGATTTCTGACGCTTGCTTTAGGGCATGTTTCTTGCGCAATAACATCAGGGCTTCATTCACTACGATCCGACGAATCCACCCTTCGAAGCTACCGCTATCCGTGAAGGTTCCAATTTTATTAAACACCTTATAAAAAGCAGAGATGAGTACATCCTCCGCATCAGCATCGCGAGCAGTATAACGGCGGGCTACGGCGAGCATTACCGGGCTATAGCGGTCGTACACGGCGCGCTGGGCGCGGCGTTCGTTGGCCTTACATCCGGTAATGAGTTGCTGCTCGGTCATAGCAGGTCTTCTTGGGGTTATTACGGAGGCTGGCTCCGAAACAGCCCAGCTTTGGCGAAGTGCGATCGTCATGGGCATCATTAGTTTGTTACCCATTAGATGCAAACACCTGACTAAATGGTGGGTTCCTTTAGAGAAAAAGAGAAAACGTCCTGAAAGTGCTGCTTTACCAGCGGTTTCACCTCAGACAATTCAATCGGTCTACCAACCTCTACACTGAGGCTCGTCACCGTACGATCCGAATCATCGATACCACAAGGTACAATGTTATTAAAATGAGTAAGGTTAGGTCGTACGTTAAATGCAAAACCATGCAGGGTGGTCCAGCGACTCAGGTGTACGCCTATTGCACAAATTTTACGCCGGGGCTGCCTCCTAGCCGGATCTCCTGGCAACCAAACTCCAGTAAAACCAGTATCTCGCTCTGCATGAATGCCAAAGTCTGCACAAGTGCGAATCACCACTTCCTCGAGGCAACGTACGTATTTATGTACATCCGTAAAAAACTCTTCCAGATCAAATATGGGGTAGGCTACCAGTTGTCCTGGGCCATGGTAGGTAATATCTCCTCCCCTGTTGATTTTATGAAAAGTAAAGCCTTGATCCCTTAGGTCTTCTTCACTCAATAAAAGATGGTCTAAAGAGCCAGACTTACCCAGTGTATATACCGGAGGATGTTCTACAAACAGCAGATGGTGAAACTGTTGCTTTGCTGCTTCTCCGTTCTTCAAGAGCTCACGATTCGCTTTTTTCCGGGCTACTGTGTTGGCATGGACTTTCGTTTGAAGATCCCATGCTTCCTGATAATCCATACGAGCAAGGTCTCGAAAGTGAACAGTTGGTTTATCCATACCTTCTTAACCCCTTTAGTAGGGTCCTGGTTGTACTATAAAACGACAGCCCCGCCACCATTGTCTGGTAGCGGGGCTGTCTCGTTCAGCAGCCTTCAGGCTGCAAGTCTAACGGTTAAGTCAGGGAGCTTACTCCACAACGATCATCTGCTTGGTAGCCGTGAAGTTGCCAGAAGTCAGCGT
>CAYPIM010000075.1:0-25225 GCA_964410795.1 uncultured Lewinella sp.
GAAGCGACCGAGCTCTTTTTTGTAGAAAATCAACTTAGATAACCTTCCCGACTACTGGACTTTAGCTCCCTATCCGTCGCACCCTAGGCGAGACTTGTGGGAGAGGCCGAAACTCAAACCTCGAAGAGTCACGTAGCGAATTGTCTAGTAGTAGGATAATCTTAATAATTTTCGGCGAAGTAGTATACCAGGCCAATTGCCAGCCGAATAAGAATCAAACATGAATCGATCTCAACCATTTTCGGGCGCGGCCGCAGGTGCAAAGTTGGTTTTTACGGCTTTAGTCTTGGCCTTACTGTTAGGTTCCTGTGCTCCTCAAACCGGACCCGGCACCAGCGGCCCCGCCCAAAGTCCGCACAGCATTGTCTCGGACCAGTGGACGTACATTGAAGTAGACAGCGCTAAGGCGATGTGGGGCGAATTTGCAGAACCCGAATGGCTACGCTACTTCGGTCTTGCTGCCGGAGACTTGAACGGAGACGGGAACCTCGATCTGGTCAGTGGCCGCAGTGTTTATTATAATCCGGGTGGAGATATGACGGACCACTGGACAAAATCTGACCTGCAGCAAAATGTAGACGGCAATCTGATCTATCAACTCACCGGAAAAAAGCAGCCCTACATTCTTGCCGAGCGCTTGCCGGATGTTGTTCGGTTCCGGATCGACCAGAACTTCAAGATTCACGAAGGAGAGGTCGTTGCCCAAGTGCCCCCAACCGGCCACCAAAACGGACAGGGATACAAAACCGCTGACCTATTGCCCGGTAAAGGTGATGACGAAATAATCTACGCCAGTCAGGGAGGTCTCTACGTGATGGACCCTACTGCTAAGCAACCCTGGCCGGTTACCCTGGTGGGTAAAGATGCTTCCGACGAGGGCTTCGGCGTTGCCGATGTGGATGGTGATGGTGATCTTGACCTGGTCTCGGGTTACCGAGTACCTGACCAAGATGCTGAAGTACCTACGGTAGTGGTTTGGTTCGAAAACCCCGGTATGATCACCCCGGATTGGGCTATGCATCGAGTAGGGAATACTACTTTCGCTACGGATCGGGTAGAAGCGGGAGATTTGAATGGGGACGGGAAGGCCGATGTGGCCGTTGCTGAGGAGCGGTATCCCGGCCTGGAACCTGACGCCTCCCTATGGATTTTTCTGCAGAGTGATACCGGTTTTGTGCGCAAGAAGGTAATCACCCAGTACTCTATGAATAACCTCGACATCGTTGACCTTGATCTGGACGGTGATCAAGATCTGTTGACGGCTGAACATAAAGGCCCCAATCTTAGCCTTCAGGTCTGGCTAAATGACGGGAATGCAAACTTTACCAAGCAAGAAATTGACCGCGGCAAGGAATCTCATCTCGGCGCCCAGGCATTTGACCTCGACGATGATGGGGATTTAGACATTGTCAGCATTGGGTGGGATCACCATAAGTATGTTCACGTCTGGCGCAACGATGCGATTAGGTAACCTGCCCAACGAGCGAAAGCTAACCCCTACCTTCGCACCAATGCAAACCCTTTCCCCAAATGAATATTTTACTGACCCAGCTTGGGTTAACTATGCCTTGCTGGATGTACGCTCTCCCGGAGAGTATACCGTTGGGAAGCTACCCGGTGCCCAAAGTCTGCCGCTTTTCACCGATGCAGAACGTGCTGAGGTAGGAACATTGTACAAGCAAACCAGCCCGGATGCCGCTTTATTGAGCGGCCTGGAGATTGCGGGAGGAAAGATGCGCTGGCTGGTCGAGGAAGCTCGCCGTTTGGCTCCCGGGAACAAGGTGGTGGTCCATTGCTGGCGCGGTGGTCAACGCAGTGGAAGTGTCGCCTGGCTTTTGGAGCGTGCTGGCTTTGAGGTTGCTCGACTTTCGGGTGGGTATAAATCTGCACGTCATTATATCCGGAGGTACCTCGGCGAAGATCGCCATGACTTCAGGGTCTTGAGCGGACCCACGGGGTCAGGGAAGACGCCGATTCTACTCGCTATGCGGGGCCTGGGCGCTAAAATTATCGATCTGGAAGGCCTGGCCAACCATAAGGGCTCTGCTTTCGGTGGGCTGGGGGAGGATGCTCAGCCAAGTACGGAAGAGTTCGAAAACCGGCTCTTCGCAGAACTCCGGGCAATTCCAGAAGGCGAGGTCATATGGTTAGAGGATGAAAGCCGACTCATTGGCCACGTTTACCTCCCGGACGAATTTTATAATCGTTTATGTTCGGCTCCCGTATATACGCTCGAACAACCCCTGGAGTGGAGAATAGAGCATCTGGTGAAGAACTACGCAAAGTTTCCGAAGGACCAACTGGAAGCCTCCTTTAACCGCATCCGTAAAAGACTTGGTGGGCAGCACCTGAAAGCAGCAGTTGATGCTGTTGCAAATGATGACTTCGCCACAGCAGCACGAATTGCGCTGGTGTATTACGACAAGGCCTACCACCATTACGGTGAGCGGAGGCAGGCCCGCGTAGTGGCTACTGTTCAGGCGGTTAGTAAGTCTTCTGCTAAAGTTGCTCAGCAACTTATAGAAGACTATTGATTTGGAGCAGGCGTATTGGTATAACTTTTAACCCAGGCTGCCTAATCTGTCAAATATCGCCCGATACGGGTTGTGTCCATTAAAGAGCGAAGCGTATTCTTTGGTAAGCCCCTCTCCGCCGAGCCGGAGGCGAGGCTTGTGGGAGAGGGGTTTGGGGAGAGGCAGTTACGAGGAAGCCCTTCAGACTAGGCAGTGCTACTTCTTAACCAGCTTAGTTGTATAAATGCTACGCTGGCCATTCTCAAAGACCTCGGCAAAGTAAACACCCCCTGGCAGCTCCTGGCCAAAGACAACGCTTTCACCGTTGATTTTTTGCTCAGCAACAATGCGACCAGCAGCGTCAGAAATGCGGAGGGTCGCCTGATTCAGGCTTCGGCCGTCGAACGTTAGTTGGAAGGCTTCGTCGGTGGGGTTGGGGAACACAGAAGCGGTGAAACCTTCAGCACCATAGTTTTCGGTACCTACGGGTATGGTTCGGCCGTAAACGAGGAAATTGTCGAAGGCGGCTTCTACAATGTGGCCTCTTTCGGAGTCATCGGTTTCTACGATGATTTGCAGCGAGTCGGTAATCTCAACGAAGTCGGAGATCAGGAAGGAGTCTGCGATCCAACGTGGATCATCATCGTCAACAACATAGGTCTTGGCGGTGACGGTTTCGCGACCATTGGTGATTTTGATGGTGAGGTTGTCGTTCAGGGGAGGGTCGCCTCCGGCGTTGGAGAACCAGTACTGGTAGCTTACTTTTAGATCGGCTAGCCCAAGGTCTTGAAACATAGGTGAGGTAACCGTGACGGTTCCTCCGTCTACATCGTCGTCTCCACCTCCACCACCGGCATTGCCGGTGACGTAAGCTTCACGGCCGAAATCTCCGGCGGCATCAAAGCCAGGGTTTGCAGGGGTATTGCCAAAGAAGGTGCCAATCGGAATGTCCCGGACCCAGAAGCCTGAGCTTGCATCTTCATTGGTAACTACCCAGTTTTCGTCAGTTACAAAATCATCCATATAGCCACGGGTGAGGCGGATGACGCGATTGTCAAGCGTTGAAGGGCTCACATCGTTTTCACCAATGGTCAGGTAGCCCCATTCGGCAATGAAGAGGTCGTATTCACCGTCGAAAACATTGTCAATCGTTACTTTTCCGTCGGCATCCGTTAGCATGTCGATGGAGGTGTTGTCTAATTCACCCTTGAAAACAAAACTGGCATTCGGAATAACATCGCCAGTTTCATCATCAACAACGGTAACGTTGATGTCATAGCGACGAACAGACGGCGTCATTGTAGTATCTAAACGTAAACAAACATCGTTTACAAAATCCAGGGTAACGGTGAGGGGCAAGTAGTTGTCTGCCGTAAAGGTGACTTCATAGCTTCCGCCATCCGCAATGCCTGTTTTATAGGTACCGGTTGCATTTGAAGTGACACCGTTTGGTTGGGTAGAGTTGATGCTTACCGAAACACCGTTGACCGGTGTGCCAAGGTCCAGATCAGTAAGAATGCCTTCGAGACGAGCGGCGCGTTTGTAGTCTACGTCGATTACGTAAAGACCGCTTTGCCGATCAGAAGCGAGCGTTAGACCAGAGGGTAAGTATGGGTAAGCTCCCCAGTTGCCGTTGAAACCGCCATTGCTGCCAAGCCAGGTGTCGTAGTTGGCTACTTCGATGATGTTGTCGGGCTTACTGGCATCGGCAATGATAAGGCCGTCAGTGTAGTAACTAATGGATAGGTAATCGTCAATCACGTGTACATTGTGGGGGATGGTACCGGTATTTAGAGAGCCTAACGGGCGAAACTGGAAAGTTTCCTTGATGTCGGATTTGTCACTGATATCATAAGCGCCTACGGGAGCATCTCCACGTTCATCGGTGGTGAAAATGAACTGCTGATCGTCCGTTGTCCAGGCATTATGAGTAAATGAACGTGGGGTTTGTACAGCGCCTAACGTGATGATATTATCGAGGTCGGAGATGTCATACATTCTTAGGTCTCCTTCGTAAATCTCGGAGCAATAAAGCGTGTCGGCGACCACATAAACATCATGAGAGTAGACTTCGGGAGCTTTGCCAACGTAGGCTGGCGTCATCGGGGTTGTTTTGATGTCAAAAATGAGGATACCTCCTTCGTTTACGCCCACACCGTTCGTTCTGTCGTCGCCTCCCGCTGTGTAAATCCGGCCTACGTTAGTATCGATGTAAAGGTTATGCGCCCGAATGAAAGGCGTTTCGTATCCGGGAATATTGTACTGATTTCGGTTGAAGGGAACGCTGTCAGGAAGAAAGCGTAGGTCAAATGCAGTAATGCCTTCGTCTCCCTGATCAGCTACGCTGTAGGCGTATTCGCCGAAGGTCTTCATGTCTCTCCATGATGAACTGACGCCATCGATTCTTACCACCTCTACGGGGTTTGCGTGATCGGCAAGACTAACAAAGGAGACGCCTGTCACCAGGCCAACAATGGCGTATTCGGTTCCGTCGGGGGCAACGTAACCCCAGATATCGTTTACGCCATCGTCGTAATCAAGCTGTGAAACAAGGGTAGAGTTAAGCTGTGCAAAAAGTGTGGTGGAAATGGCCAGCAGGCAAAGGAGCAGGAAGTGCTTCATCGGGGGGGGAATGATTTTGAGGGGCAAAGATAAGCGAAGAAAAATGCCATTGGACGGAGAGCGGATCTGTGTAACTTAGCAGACTAAGAACGATTGTCCTATGATTTGGTCACCGTTTACAGAGGGAACCCTCAAAGAAGCATGTAGTTTTTAAAGAGAAATGCTGATTGACGACATTTGAAAGCTGCAAAGAAGCATTGCTTTTTAACTTCCCACGGCACCTGCGCCCGCGCCTTCTAAAGCGGAGCACTCATGTTTCCGTATATTCGCCCTGTAAAAATCCCCCCTCTTTATGCGCTATTTGCCACTATTATTTTGCCTGTTTACTGCAAGCTTGTTCGCTCAGACAAAAGGAGATTCCAAAACGGCCAAAGGTGCGGCGGAGATTGAAAGCAAGGTGATTGAGTGGCGTCACCATCTGCATCAAAATCCTGAACTCAGCAACCGCGAATTCGAAACAGCAAAGTATGTTGAGAAGCATCTAAAAAACCTGGGAATGGAGGTTCGTACTGGAGTGGCCTATACCGGTGTAGTTGGTATTCTTAAGGGAGATAAACCAGGGGGCGTAATTGCTTTGCGTGCAGATATGGATGCTCTACCAGTAACGGAAATTGTCGATTTGCCTTACGCAAGTAAGGTCAAAACGACCTACCTCGGAAAAGATGTTGGCGTAATGCACGCTTGTGGTCACGATACTCACGTAGCAATGCTTATGGGAGCCGCAGAACTGCTAAGTAAAAGGAAGTCTGAAATAGAAGGCACCGTAATTTTTATCTTTCAACCGGCCGAAGAAGGAGCTCCTAAAGAAGAAGGTGGAGGAGCTAAAATGATGGTGAAAGAAGGTGTGCTTACTGATTATAAAGTTGAAACTGCTTTTGGTATCCACATCAACTCCCAAACCCCCGTTGGCCACGTAAACTACAAGCCGGGAGGCGCAATGGCAGCAAGTAACCCTTTTAAAATAGTAGTGAAGGGTAAGCAAGCACATGGCTCTGCACCCTGGGCTAGTGTTGATCCGGTAGTTGCCGCAGCTCAAATCATCATCGGCCTACAAACGATCGTGTCCCGACAAATGGACCTGACTAAGGAACCCGTCGTTATTACGGTTGGTAAAATTGAAGGAGGTGTTCGTAATAACATCATCCCCAATGAAGTAACCCTAATTGGTACTATTCGTACCCTTGACCGGGACATGAAAAAAGAAGTGTTTGAACGTATTGAAAAGACGGCCACGAGTATTGCAGAGTCCAGCGGAGCAACCGCTGAGGTTGACATTCAGGATGGAACGCTTATTACGTTTAATGACCCTGAAATAACCCGTAAACTTATGCCGACTGTTGTCGCTACCGCCGGAGAAGACAACGTTCACCTTGTCCGGCCAATTACCGGAGCGGAAGATTTTAGCTTCTACGCCGAAAAGGTGCCCAGCTTATTTTTGTTCTTGGGGGGAATGGATCCGGCCATGGACCGAGCCGATGCTCCTGGCCATCACACGCCTAACTTTAGAGTGGATGATCGTGGTCTTAAACTGGGGGTTGAAATTTATACTAACATTGCCCTGGACTATTTGAGTGGTAATGCGCGTTAAGGAGAAGTTTAGTAGGAGCGCTAGAAGTCACCACTGAGTGGAGACTTGCACTTTAGGCTTCTATTGCTCTAACTTCTATTTTGTAGTTTCCAACCAAGTGCATGCGTTTTTTATTCCTTCTATTGCTGTTAAGTCTATTTGGGACTGGAGAGCTTTCTGCTCAACTTGATTCAACCTATATTGAATTGTTCCCTAATCTGGCTCGGATAAATACCGGATTTCGGTATCGAGAGAGGTCTATGGAGTTGAAAACGACGGCGGGGGAAGAATTTAAACTTGAAGATAAATCACTCGCCTTTCGGCTAGGTGGGCGTTATAAGTTTGCCAGTTATACCTTTTCCATCCCGGTTTCGGATTTAACCGCCGAACCAGACGAGGAGCAGATTAAGAATTTTGGCCTTGGGCTCACTCTTTTTATGCGGCAGAATTTGGTTTCAGCGAGTTTCCGCAATACCATAGGTTTTCGCTCTACTACCCCTGAGGGAGAACGATCTTTTAGGGACGATGTGGATCTTTTTTCCGCCACGATCTACGGTTTTCATGTTTTCAACAATAAGCAATTCAGTTTACGTTCAAGCTTTAAACAACGAGACCGGCAGCTGAAAGCAAGTGGATCTTTTATTGGTGGGCTTCTTCTTGATCGCCGCCGGTTGAGAACCGATGGCTTGCTTATTCCGCTAGACAACGGCGAGGAAGAATGGCTTACCCGCCTTGCACAAACTAAGATTGGGCTTGGGGTAGGCTATGCGCATACTTTTATGCTAGGTAAACGGATCTTTTTAACGCCCTTTGTCATTGCAGGGCCGGAGTTTCGGTTCATCAATTTTGATGCGGTTAATGGCGGGAAAAGACAGCGTGATCTACGGGTGAGTCATCGTCTGCGTGGCTATATGGCCTGTGGCTGGAACGGAGACAGGACGGCTGTCGCGCTTAGCGTTTTGTACTTGCCAGGTCTTGACATCACTGAAAACCTTACTACCCGGTTCAATAATTTCACCGTTGAGTTGCGTGTAACCCGCCGGTTTCTTTATCCAAACCAGCAAAAAAATAGATAATGCCCTTCTTAGTCATTGCTTTTGGCGTGCTCTTGATTGCAGCGGGGATCTATCATTTCGTGAATCCCGCTTTTTACAACCCAATGATGCCAAAGTGGTTTCCGAGGGAACTGGCGAATGCAGCTGGTGGTATTGCTGAGATCATCATTGGCATTGGTTTACTGGTTCCTGATTGGAAAGTCTACGCACTCTATGCAGCTTGCGGACTTATGATCATTTTCCTCCCGCTGCACATCTGGGATTTATTAAAGCCCAAGCCGGCCATTGGTCCGCATTGGGTTGCGGTCGTTCGCTTATTGCTTCAGTTTTTACTGATCTGGTGGCTTTGGCAGGAGGCTTCAGCTGGTTAAGCGTCCATCAGGTGTGAAAAAGAGAGGGAAGAAGTTAAGATAGCGTGAAAAAGCCTTTGTTTTACTGAATTTCGTGGCTTTCTGCACATACTATTATGCATTCTCAATTAGTTTTACATCAAGACACCAGAACCTAAAATATAAGATTATGGAAGTTCAAGTTCAATCTCAAGCCGAACTCAATGGCGACCGCAACGGCAAAGTAGCTGCGGGTATCGGTTTCATCTTGTTCGTGATCGCAATTCTGGTCCCGATTTTTTTCAAATTGAACCCGCCTCCCGGCCAACCGGGCATTGCGGTATTACTTGCCTTTGATGACCAAGGTTCAGGTGATAACCCTGCTGGCCCCAGCGCACCCGCTGAGCCAGTGTCAAAGCCTGAACCCGTTAAGCCTCCGCCGCCCGCTCCGGAAGTTAAGCCCGATCCTGTGCCCGAACCGCCCAAGCCAACAACAACCCCGAAGCCGGTAGTTGAGCAGCGCGATGTAATCCAGGAAGAAACAGCCCAGGAAATTGCTATCCGTAAGCGTAAAGCTCAGGAAGAGGCCCGTAGGCAGGAAGAAGATCGGCTTCGTAGAGAGCAGGAGGAAGAAGTCCGTCGTCGCGAAAATGCTGCCGCAGAAGCCGCTCGTGAACAGGCGGCTAAAGAACGTCGTGAGCAGGAAGCCCGCGAACAAGCTATCCGTGAAGCCAACGCAAAGGCAGAGGCTGAAAGACAGGCCCGTGAAGCTCGTGCCCAAGCGCTGCGTGACCAACTCTCCGGAGGCCTCTCCGGAAGTGGGAACGGTTCTGGTAATACCGGTAACCCCGGTACGCAAGGCCGTCCTGATGGCGTAGACGACGGTAGTGGTCTTGTTCCTGGTTCTGGTTCTGGCCGTGTTTCTGGCGGTTTAGGCGGTCGGGGACTGCTCTCAAGCCCGCCCGTTAAAGATGCTTTGCAGCGGTCTGGTACCGTAGTTTTATCCGTTTGTGTGGGCCAGGATGGTAAAATTGCTTCTGTTGACTTTACCCAGTCAGGTTCTATAAACGCGAATACGCAACTGATTAACGCGGCAAAAGCAAACGCCCGCAAGTGGAGATTCAAAGCAGACCCAACTGCACCCGCAACGCAGTGCGGTAAAATTACCTATAAGTTTAAGGTACAGTAGTGTTGGCTAGTTCTTCAACTCAATTATCCGTACTTCTTTTGCGGAAAGCTTCATGCCCTTCAGGTTCGCAACTTTCATGTCTCGACTAAGGTCGTAAGCCTCACCGAAGCCCCCGAGGATCTCCCGGTAGGGCGAAAGGTCGTTTAATTCCACGGAATCGCTATTCCCATTAAATACGACCATAACTGTTTCTTTAGCCTGAAGACGGAAATAGACATACACGCCATCACGAGGAACGAACTGAACAAGTTTCCCTTGCTGAAGCGCCTTGCTTTTTAACCTGAAGTTGGCTAACCGTTTAGTATAATTGAATATCTCCGCCTGGGTCGCTGTACGGTCTTCAGGACCAAACAGGTTTGTCTTGTCTCCCGGAAAGCCCCCGGGAAAATCTACTCTGCCTGCTTCACCAAACGCACCTCCTTCACCAGTGAAGCCAAGTTCAGTACCATAATTGAGCATAGGAATACCCCGCATGGTAAGCAAAAGAGCTAAAGCACTCTTCATTTTGACTACGTCTTCTCCGAGGGTAGTGAAAAGACGGGAAATATCGTGATTGTCAAGGAAGATGATGTTTTTGGTAGGGTCTTCATACAAATAGTCCTGGGCGAGGGTGTAGTAGATCCTGTTTACCCCGTCCGTCCATCCAGGATCACTTCCCAATGCTTCCTGAATGGCGTAATAGAGTTGGAAATCGGTAACGCCGGGCAGGTTGGTGTCGAAATCCTGATGAATACCACGACCACCCGTAAACCAGGCCTGAACACCGGGGCCATGCACCCAGGTCTCTCCGAAAATCCCTAAGTGAGGAATTTCTTCTAGTAAACGTCGGTTCCATTCGGCGGCAAACTCGCCGTCAGCATAGGCATAAGTGTCAATCCGGTAGGCGTCCTGATCAGACCAAAGCGTCCACCAAATGCTGTTCTGGATAAGGTAATTAGCAACGTGTTGGTTTTGCTGGTTGAGATCTGGCATGTGCTTGTCAAACCAGCCGTCCGTCATCAGTTCTCGGTCGTATTCGCTGGCGTTGGGATCCAAAAGGGTAGGGGCGCGGTAGGTCGTTTTGGTGTACGTTGGCCACTGGTGAATCCAGTCGTAACCCGGAAGGTCTCGCATCAGGTAATGCTCATCGCCAACGTGATTGAAAATGACGTCCATGATGATTTTGATCCCCTTTTCATGAGCTTTACTGACCAGTTCTTTATACTTTTCGTTGCTTCCGAACCGCTGATCAATGCGGTAGTGGTCCGTCACTGCGTAGCCGTGATAGCTGGCGTATGGCTGATTGTTTTCGAGTACCGGATTGAGCCAAAGTGCGGTTACGCCAAGGTCTTGCAGGTAATCGAGTTTGTCAATAATTCCCTGTAGGTCACCACCGTGCCGGAAGAAAAATTTCTTGCGGTTGAGGTAGGTTTCGTTCATCTGTGGCACTACATCGTTGTCCGGGTTTCCGTTGGCGAAGCGATCCGGCATGATCAGGTAGATCAGGTCTTCAGCGCTCAATTGTTTGCGTGTCGTCCAGTTTTTTCGCGGATGTGGGAAGAGTTGATACTGGATTTCTTTTTTTGCTGCTGTGCTGTTTTGGGCGCGGTCGCGGGATGCAAGGTGGAGGTTAAATAAGCAGGGTTTAACACCTGGTCCGATGCGCAAGCCGACGAACAAATAATTAGGGTTCGCTTCCCGTTTTACGTATTCAACGGTGACTCCATCTTTGTCGCTGGTTACCTCATTGTACTGGGCAATGTCCTTCTCGTAAATCATTACTTCCAGCGTTGGGTCTTCCATATTTGCCCACCAGTTGGGCGGAAAGATACCGACACCTTCGGGGCTGTCGAGCCCGGTTGGCAGACGGATTTTGTACTCAGATTCGGCCTGGCCCAGGGCACGTTCCTGCATTGGGTCGTCGTTGTAAATTGGATCTTGCGCATGGCAGAGCATTGCTGCTAGCACGAAGGCTAGTAGCAGAATGGGTTTTACACTACTTTTCATGATGGGAAGATAGGGTGCCCGTGGGAATTTTTACATGATTTTTCGATGAGTTGTTTTCTGTACTTTTCTACTAATTATCATCCAGCTATGCATCATACAGTACTTGTTTGTCTTATTGGGGTCCTAACTACGTTTTCGTGTACTGGGCATGCTGACGTTGTTAAAGAATCCGGGGCTTCCGCCGAAGAAATAATTGTAGACACTAAAGACTCTGTCCCTCCAGAAGCCGCGGAAGAAATCCTTGATCCGTTCACTAGAGCAGGTTCTTTTGAGCGCCTTGAAGCTAAGGTTTCCGCTGGCGAAGACCTTGTGATTCACCTATTCGTACCACTTTGTGACAACGAAAACCAAGGCATTGTTCCCGTTCCTTCAGCGCTGGGTAACGGGCTGGATGCACGGAAAAATCTTTACTGGGGTGCGAAGTATGGCGTTGCTAATTACTTTCCAAAGATTGCGGGATGGAAAGCCCTGGAAACCATTGTGAACCCGCATGAGAACGTACTGGAACGAAGAATTTTCAGAACGAAAAATAAATCAGGGAACCATGTTTACCTGATTGCCGATGCCTACCGAGGTGATCGGATGAAGGAGTGTCTGGATGACCTCTTCAGCTCTGTTTCCGGCAGTAGAAACACCAAGATCAAAATACCTGACTTGGAAATTGCTGCCTATAGCGGGGCGGATTTAATCGCTTTCAGCGGCCATAATGGCCTTATGGATACGGATATCGAACCGGTTAATCCCACTGATGGCTTTCACCGGGAAGTTGTGGTGTTGGGCTGTATCTC
This sequence comes from uncultured Lewinella sp., assembly GCA_964410795.1. Taxonomy (GTDB): domain Bacteria; phylum Bacteroidota; class Bacteroidia; order Chitinophagales; family Saprospiraceae; genus Neolewinella. The sequence continues at coordinate 12,050 of CAYPIM010000075.1, forward strand.
TCAATCGTATTTTGACCGACCACTTATGAAGTCAGGTGGTTTTCCGCTGCTTACAACGACGAACCTAATGGCTCCTGAAGCTTACGTTTCCGAGGCCGTTTTTCGAGCCTGGAGTAACCTTGCCTCCGGAGAAAAACTCCGCCAGGCTGCGGGTGTCGCTTACAACAAGTATCAGAAGTGTGGTGTTCGGGGAGCAACGAAACTGTTTGCTACCGGGTGGGATCCTGAACCCTTAGACGGACAGTGACCTGATGATAAGGAAACAGTTTGGAAATAAAGGGTAGCTCTCCTGAATACAAAGCTTAAAAAACAATCATTGCACCCGCGCCCGCGCCCCTTGATGGATCTGATGGTAAAGGAAAGCTTATGCTAAATTTGAACGCTGAACTGACCGTCATCATCCCATCGAACAATCTATCCATTACCTTTACCCTATGACTCTGAAAAACGGCTATTTGCTGCTTTTTGCCGCTTTAATAATTGGGGCTGCTTTGCGTGTTCCCGGCTGGTTTACGGCGGAAGAAAAGGCCCGCTGGCGCCTTTTTGAGGTAGACGAAGAGCAACACGTAGCTATTGTGATGCATCGTTACAATGCGTTGAGTGGAGGTGTGGACACTATTCAGCACCGGTTTCGGGAAGCTTCCTATAATGTCCGTGGCTATGGGTACGTAACGGCTGCGGTTGCCCGGATAAAATATTTTTTCAGTAAAGACAGCCCGAACTTTGGAGAAGTACTTCTCCTGGGACGGCAGCTTTCAACTATTTATGCACTTTGTCTGATCATTATCGTCTTTTTTCTTGGACGTGTAGGTGGTTTAGATCCGCCCGCTGCGGGCGTAGCCGCGCTGTTAATGGCTGCTTGTGATGTGAACGCAACGTATAGTCATTATATGTTGCCTGCATCGGGCTACGTTATGTTTTCCTACCTGGCTTTGCTCGGTGGGGTTAAGCTAATTCGAGGACCATCAGTTACCGGGTTGAGCTTCCTAGCCCTGGGGGCTGCGGGGGCCATCGCTTTTAAATTTGATGTGTTCGCTACTGTTTGGGGCGGGCTTTTGCTCATGTTGCTTGTAGGCCTGAGGCTATCGCAGGCTGCGCCTGCATCAGATGCCGAAGGGTTACGCTCAAATACTAGGCGTCCCTCCGGGACCGTTCCGGGGCTTTCCTGGTGGTTTATTCTGGTAGGAATAATTGCTTTATTGGCCTGCTTTTTACTCCTGACCTTCGGTTGGAGCTGGGAGGAAATCAAGTATTCTTTTGTAACCCTACGCAAGGCGAATAAGGATGTTATTTTTATCGAGGACCATTTTCGGGATAATCTGATCACCTACCCGATGGGCGTTTTAGCGGGCATCGGCCTTCCTGCTTTTGCCCTGGCCGCTTGGGCAACCTGGAAGGTAGCGCTGGGAAGATGGCGATCTGGCCAGTTCTTTACCTTTAAGTTCTTAGCACTTGCTTACGCCGCGGCTTTCTTGCTTACCGAATTTGCACTGCGTTGGTATATGGATACAACTTTCATTCGCCGGGTAAATATCTTTATGCCAGCGGTTGCTTTGCTTGCTGCTTACGCACTGCAACGACTAAAAGCCAAACCTTGGCTAACGGTATTCGTAATCGCATGGTCCGTTGGGTTAGGTACCGTTGGGCAAAGCCATCATTGGCTTGATACTCGAATAGAGATGCGTGATTGGGCGAACGTATACCTTCCCAAACCTGCAAAAGTGGCCATTTCTGCCTCCATTAATATCGACGGTATGCGCAACTGGCGGTACTACCTAAATGAGGACTGGGATTACTTCATTACCAGCGAAGCTTTTTACCGACGTTATGCGAAGAGCATGACTACCCCTTTTGGTGTTCCGGAATGCAGTAAAGGAATCTACCATGGCGGACCAGCAGATCAGTGCCAGGACTTTCAGGCGATGCTGTTCGGAACGCATGAAGGTGTAGTACTGATAAAAGAATTCAAGACCTGGGATGTTTTCCCGGAGCGACTACTTTATCACCACTTCTTTGGTTACTACGAAACCTTCCTTGGCGACGTCAAGGTCTTCCGCCGGGTAGCTCCTCCGAAGGAGGACCGAACTACCTCCTGATGGCGATTTCGGATTTCTCCCCAAATAAACAATGGGCTGTTCGCAAAGCGAACAGCCCATTGTTTATTTGGGGAGAAATCCGAAAGGATACGAATCCTTACATGCCTTTCTCCTTGAAGTAAGACATCTCAATCTTTTCTTTAGCCTGAACTTTTTCGATCCGGGCCTTGAATTCATTGGATACTTCGTACTCACTGTTCCGAGCGTACATCTCCTTGAGGGCGATGAGCGTATTGAGGTCATTCGGGTCAGACATCTCAGCTTTCTGGAAGTAAGGGAGTGCTTTGTTGAACTCAGCATCTACCTTCTCTTTCAGAGCAGCGTACTTCTTCTGTCCTTCTTTGCTAAAGTCGCTGTCCAGCTCTACAAGCTGCTGAGACATTGCGGCACCGCGGTTATAAATCATGGCACCAAGGGCGTAGATCAGGCGGGCAGCATCGGGGTCTTTAGTAAGGCCTTCCTCGTACTTGCCCTGAGCTTTTGCGAAGTAGTCTTCAGCAGCAGCATCGTTTCCTTCTTCTTTGTTGCTGGTGTACAGCTTCTCGTAGACCTGGCCGAGGGTGGCATAGAGGCTTACGTTTTCGGGCTCCTTAGCAATCGCCTCTTCAAGCTTACCGGTAAGCTGGTCCAATTTGTTTTCAGCGAGGTAGTAGTTGATTTCCGTGAAGAGCAGAGAGTTCTCATCAGGGAATGCTTCACGACCTTCCTGAAGTACTTTTAAGGCATTCTCTTTGTCGCCTTTGGCGTCATAAATCTTATAGAGGCCGTCATAAACAGCAGCATCGTCGTACTTAGCTTCGTAGAGGGCTTTGAACATTGGCTCCGCCGTGTCAAACTCTTCGAGCAGGATAGCGGAGAGGCCGCCGTAGTACTTCTCGTCCATGAGTGCTTCTGGGGTGATGGAAGATTCTCCGCCATTCTTTCCAAGGAATTCGTGCGCCATTACGCTGGTCTGGAAAGCCATGAGGGAGTTCTTGAAGTTCTTGTCCTGGATGGCGTAGATGCCTTCGTTGGAAAGATTTCCCTGCAGGAGCTGTAAGCCCTTAATGGCTGCCTTACGATCTTTCTTTCCCTTCTTGGGGTCAGATTTTTCGAAGGCCATCATGAAAGCTTTAGCCGCTTTTACAGCTGGTGTTTCCACGAGGAAAGTTGCCTCGCCAATGCCAGTAGAGCGGGCGATGACGTAAGTGTTGATGGCGGCAGAGTAGATGTCTCCTGCTTCAACAAGCGCCTTAGAGTTGGACTTCATGTCTTCATTGGCCATCACCTTGTTGATCATGTCAACGGCTTCGGTAAGCTTGGTCGCGTCCTGGTTGAGGGAATAAGAATCGAACGCTTTCTTGGCGCCCTTGAGTGCCTCTTCTGCCGTCTGTGCCATCACCGTAGTGACGGAAAGAAGGAGAACGAGCATGCTGAGGAATAATTTACGCATGGTAGTAGTTTGTTGGTTTTTCTAAATTGTGTTACATCCCTATAGACGTTTTCCACCCGTTTGGGATAACATGAAAACGTTAATTGGGGATGCAAATGTCGTTAACGGAAACTTAAAAACGAAAGATTTTCGGACATGGTGTTCGAGCAAGTCTTCGTAAAGACTCCATTTTTACTAAAAATACCCGCACCATCAATTTGTTCGATAGCGCGGGTATAAGGGAAGGGAGCTAAGTTGTTCCAGGGCTTATTCCTCCTCATCGTCACTGGCGGGCACCACGGCCACGTCAGCAATTGAGTCCCCTTTTTCAAGGCGTATAAGCTTCACTCCTTGCGTAGATCGACCCATGACCCTCAGGTCCGTCATCTTTGTTCGGATCAGAATGCCAGAGCGGTTGGTGATCATCAAATCATTGTCTTCGGTGACTCCCTTGATGGTTACCAGCTCGCCGGTTTTATCGGTGATGTTCATGGTGCGGACACCTTTTCCTCCCCGGTTGGTAACGCGGTATTCCTTCCAATCTGTTCGCTTACCCATTCCCTGAGAACTTACTACCAGGATGGTCTTGTCTGCGTCAAGTTCGTGGTCCAGGGTTACCATGCCAACTACTTCGTCATCTTCACCGTCTAGCGAGATGCCTCGTACACCGGCCGCAGTGCGGCCCATGTTACGAACCTTGGCTTCTTCGAAGTGGATGGCCTGGCCTTTTTTGGTGGCCAGGAAGACGGCGCTGCTGCCGTTGGTAAGTTTCACTTCCAGAAGTTGATCTCCTTCGTTGATCGTGATGGCGTTGATACCGTTGGTTCGGGGGCGACTGTACTGTTCCAAACTGGTCTTTTTCACTTGACCACGCTTGGTTGCAAAAATCACGGAGTGGGAGTTGAGGAACTCTTGATCCGTCAGGTCTGCCACACTGATGTACGCCTTAACGTTGTCGTCCTTCGGCATCGCGAGGATGTTTTGGATGACACGGCCGGCGGATTGTTTGCCTGCTTCCGGAATTTCGTAAATGCGTAGCCAGAAACAACGGCCCTGCTCGGTGAAGAGCATCAGGTAATTGTGGTTGCTGGCAATAAACATGTGTTCCAGGAAATCCTTATCGCGCGTTTTAGAACCCCGGCTGCCGCGGCCACCGCGGCTCTGGGAGCGGTATTCCGCTACGGGCGTACGTTTGATGTAGCCGAGCTTGGAGATGGTAACCACCACGTCTTCATCGGGGATCATGTCGGTGATCGTGATCTCCGAAGTGTCGAAACTGATTTCGGAGCGACGCTCGTCGCCGAAGCGGGTTTTTACCTCAGTGAGTTCGTCCTTAACGATGTCACGCTGGCGCACCTCGCTGGCGAGGATGTCTTTAAGGTCATCAATGACGCCTTTGATCTCGGCGTATTCGGCGCGAATTTTATCAATTTCCAGGCCAGTAAGCTTCTGGAGGCGCATGTCCAGGATAGCTTTTGCTTGCCATTCGGAGAGGACGTTGTCTCCCTCAACGATGAATTCTCCGGTTTGTACTTCGGCAACGAGTTCACCGAACTTGGCCCAGAAAGCTTTCTTATCGTCGATGAAGTCGCCAGCCATCAGGCCCTGCTTGGCTTCCTCGGGGTTCGCACTGGCACGGATCAAGGCGATTACTTCGTCCAGGTAATCCAGTGCGATGAGAAGTCCGATCAGGATGTGGGCACGGGCGAGGGCTTTATTAAGCTCGTACTGGGTGCGGCGCTGAATGACTTCGATGCGGAATTTGATGAATTCCTCGATCATGTCCTTCAGGTTCAGCGTCATCGGGCGACCACCAACGAGGCAGACGTTGTTCACGCCGTAGCTGCTCTGAAGCGGGGTGTATTTGAAGAGGTAGCTAAGTACGATGGAAGCCATCGCATCGCGCTTTACTTCTACTTCGATGCGGAGACCATCCCGGTCGGAGAGGTCCGCAACGTTGCGGATACCTTCCACCCGGCCTTCGTTGGCCAGTTCTGCAATCTTCTGTACCAGAACAGATTTATTGACCTGGTACGGGATTTCGGTGATCACGATGGTTTCGCGATCGTCGGAATCGACTACAATTTCTGTGCGGGCACGAACCACTACACGACCACGGCCAGTGCGGAAGGCTTCTTTTACCCCTTCGATGCCGTAGATGATGCCTCCGGTGGGGAAATCCGGGGCTTTAACGAACTCCATGAGTTCATCGATGGTGATCTCCGGGTTGTCCACCGTAGCGATGATGCCGTCTACGACCTCGTTGAGGTTGTGGGGCATCATATTGGTCGCCATACCTACTGCGATGCCGGAGGCACCGTTCACGAGCAGGTTAGGAATCTTGGTAGGGAGTACGGTAGGCTCCTTCAGTGTGTCGTCGAAGTTGAGCTGATGATCTACGGTGTCTTTATCGAGGTCACCAAGAATACTATCGCTGATGCGACGCATCCGGGCCTCGGTGTAGCGCATGGCGGCCGGAGAGTCGCCATCCATAGAACCAAAGTTTCCTTGCCCGTCCACAAGAGGGTAGCGCAGGCTCCAGTCCTGGGCCATCCGTACCATCGTGTCGTAGACGGAGGTATCACCGTGAGGGTGGTATTTACCAAGTACCTCACCAACGATACGAGCGGATTTTTTATGGCTGTTGCGGTAGCTCAAACCGAGCTGTTCCATACCGAAAAGTACGCGGCGGTGTACTGGTTTCAGGCCGTCGCGCACATCGGGCAGGGCCCGGCTTACGATTACCGACATCGAGTAGTCGATGTAGGCCGATTTCATCTGGTCTTCAATGTTGACCGGGATGATTCGTTGTTTATCTGGCATATTGCTTTATCTGGTATCTAAAACTTAGGCTGTTTTGGGCGAGGCCGCAGGTGCAGGCAAGGGTTTAAAGGAAGAAAGATTTGAGGGTTGGTCTTTAAGACATCGCCTTTATCCTTTGCTCCTTTAAAACCTTACTTTGCACCTGCGGCCGCGCCACCAAAACACGCTCTGCAAGCCCGTTTAGGACTGTTTGCGAAGGTACAAATTTTCCCGCCAAAAACATAGCTTTTTGAACCCTAAAACAACTTGAAAAGGCTATAAAATCCAACCCTTTCCCGCTTAAGCGGCTCTTTGTGTTCATGAGACACATTTTACTCCTTTTTACGCTGCTTTTTTTATTCTCTTCCTGCGCTTCTGAACCTGCGCCAGACCCACTGGAGGCCGCCCGCCAAAAGCTGGAGCAAGCAAGGTCTATTTCCTTTGAAATGCAGTCTGTCTGGAACAATACGTACATCAACGATACGGTGGTTTACAAACCGAACAGAGGGGCTTATTTGCGGAACGACCGCGCGGGTTTTCCCTATGACTTTATTTACCAGATGGAGGACGATGTTTATCTCTACCTCAACGGTAAACTAGAAGATATAGAGCTGAAGAAAGCCCGTGTCGTGACCTATTCCGCCGTGGAGGCTATTGATGACTTAGCCTATGAAAGTAATGCTCTTTCTACAACGGCACCGATGGGAATAGTGGAAGACACCGCCTGGCAGCGGCGCGGAAAGCTCGGCGACCTTGTGTACTACGAAAAACCAATTAATGACACCGAAGACGAGTATGGCCACAGCTACACCTACGCGCGCTTACACATCGATTCCATGACTTCCGAGCTCGTCCGCTGGGAACAATTTTCTACCCTCGATGGAAAGCCGAGGCAACACCTGCGGCAAGAATACTCGAACTTCACCTTTAACACTATTGATAGCCTAACGTACGCTTACCCCGAAAATTTTCAAACGACCGCCTATGCGGATTTGGAGAATGAGAAGGCAAACGATTTGCCAGCAGTGGGAGATTCGCTTCCGATGTTTGACCTGGTTGACGTTAATGGCAATGCTTATTCTTCCGAAACGGTGCAGGGGAAAAAGCTGGTTTTTGTCTTTTCCTTCATTGGCTGCGGTGGTTGTGAGTTGGCGCGCAAGCACCTGGCAAAGTCTGGGTTTCAGTTCAATGAGGATTACCTTGCTATTTACCTGAACCCTATGAATTCAGCAGAGCAAATCGCTAACTATCACCAGGATAAGCCGTGGCCCTTTAACCTGGTGGCCATCGACTATGATTTTTCCGCACGCTTTGGTGTTTACAGCTATCCAACCTTCATTTCGGTGAGTGCTTCCGGTGCAGTCGAGGAAGTTATAGAAGGCTACGATGAGGATGAGTTCATGGAATTCTTCGAGGATAAGGGCACGGTCCTTTAAACCAATGCTGAATGAAAGTTATCTTTCGGCATGCTTGCTAAGCTCACTTCTCCTTACCCGGCTCCCCGGCCAGACCGTGGTGCTCTTCTGTCTGCCCTGTTTATGGGAGGCTTCGTAACCTTGTTCTTATTGTACTTTCGCCCCTTTGGCTTGGCGAGCGGTCCTTATGAAGGAGCGCCGGAGAAGGTCGCCTTTTTTGGGCTGCTCACCTTCATCGCTTTTTTAGTGCTGGAAGTGCTGTTGCCATTAATGGTTCCTGGCTGGTTTAAGGACAAAGACTGGAAGGTATGGCATCGGATAGTTTACTACCTGGTCCTGATATGGATGATTGCATCGCTTAATGGCTTATACATCAATTACGTGCAGAGCCTCAGTTTTAGCTGGCGAAACTATGGGGAAATCATGAGCCAAACCCTGATGTTGGGCTTGCTCCCCGTAACCATGATTGTATTGTACCGATACAACGAAAAGATGGTTTTCTATTTGAAAGAAGCCGCCGTGATGGAGAAGAGTTCTCGCCTTCGGAGTGCGGAGCAAGCTATGCATGCGCCGGCGGACGTACCAACAGATGCTGGCGATGTTTTTCTGGCAGCCGAAGCTTTCGGTAATTACGTGAAGGTTTACTACGCTGACGGAGAAAGCTGGCGGCAGGAGGTTCAACGGCTGACCTTGAGTAGCCTGGTGAACGACCTTGGTGCTGAAGGGGTCATCCGTTGTCACCGTTCGTTTGCCGTAGCTCCCGGGCAGGTACGACACATCAGCGGTAACGCTCAGGGGCTTCAATTACTAGTAGGCAAGGGGGAGCTGATGGTACCGGTTTCACGTACCTACTTGAAGGTTGTCCGGGAAGCATTGGGCTAATTTTCTGGTGCAACCCATCACGCTTACTTTGCGAGTGGTCACACGCCTTTGCGAGTGGTCACAAAGACCTTGCGGTTCACCCCAATCACTGGTTTTTACCAAGAAAACACCCATTCTTTGGGATATGAAAAACAGTATCCTTCTGATCAGCATGATCACCATTACTTTAGCTATCAGCATCATGAGCTGGCATTATTTTGGAAGCGACGCGGCTGGAATCCTGCGGGGAAAGCCTGATGCGGTGATGAATTGGTTGCCAACCATACTTCGTATTCATATTGCTGGAGGGATGCTTGCCATGGCGAGTGGTTGTGCACTGTGGTACACCTCGCGCAGGTTATCAAGGTTTGGCGCGCACCGCTGGCTGGGGCGGCTTTACGCTTTAAGCATCCTGGTTAGTGGTGCTGCCAGTGCTTGCATTGCTCCGTGGGCAATTGGTGGCGCTGCATCCACATTTGGTTTCCTGGGCCTGGCATCTGCCTGGTGGTACTTCACCTTCAGGGCCGTAGCGTTGGCCATCAAGGGAGATCTTGCCGGGCACCGGCGTGCGGCGGCCTTTAGTTTGTCGGTTACTTTTTCTTCACTGACCTTCAGGATGTTCCTCCTTATTCCGCTCCTGACGAGCCTGCCCTTTGTCTCGGTTTATCAATTTGCCAGCTGGGCTTGCTGGATAATTAACCTGGGACTGGTAGCTCTTTTTCTACGGAAAAAAGCTACTCAGCGGGTGGTGTCTGCTGCCTAAACTGACCGCTAAAGGATTTCAATACTGAGGTATTGAACGCCCTTAAAGCACAAGTAAACAAGTATTAATTCTATAACTGAACAGTGTCTTGCGCTCGGAGAGTGCTCCCTAAGCCTGTAGTGATAAACTGCACCCTAAAGGCACTAAACTAAATTCAATTGTTATGAAAAACATGATCATCCTTCTGCTTAGCCTTGCCTTCTGTGCAACGGGCTTTGCCCAAACCTTCAGCATTACCGTCAACCTTGAAGACCTTGACAACGAAAAAGGGACCGTACAAATCTGCCTGATGAACAACGAGAAACAATACCTCAGAGATTGTTACGTCGGTAAGACGTACCGGTTTGCGGCCAATAAGCCTAAGCAGGTCGTATTCGACAGTGTCCCACCGGGGGATTACGCAATCATGGCCTTTCATGATGTAGACGGCAACGGTAAGTTGAATACAGACGGTGCTTTCGGGCTTCCATCCGAGCCCTACGCCTTCAGCAACAACCCCAATACCTGGTTTGGCCCTCCGAAGCACCGGAAGTGTGTTTTTAAGGTGGATAAGGACTTTGTCCTTTCGCTTGAGTTTTAAATCTTAAGTGTTTAGCGTCTTCCCGATAATTTCACCGAACGAACCAACCGCCTTTAATTCATAGATGTCCTTAACGGCATGCGGATAATTCTTTCATCGATTTTGCTGACTATTCTCTTTCATAGTTGCAATTCGGACGCGGCTCCAGCACCGAAGTCTCCTACTGAATCTTTGGTGGCGGCCAGGCACAAAGTCCGTACCGCTGGTTCTTTTGCTTATGATGTGATTTCTACCTTTCGAAATCTGGCAGATAAAGACACCTCTGTTTACACTTACCGGGCACAGTACCTTGCGGGAGGGCACGAGAATTTTCCTTGGGACTTCGTCTATGAAGATGAAGATTTCGGGGTCACCTTTGTTCTCGATTCAGGGCAATACTACATGATAGAACGAGAAGCACGGCGGGTGATCGTGCGGGACAGTATTATGGCCATCGAAGACCTGCACGCTAATGGTGCAGTCTTCGCCAGTCAGACGCCGTACTATATCTTATCGGATTCAAGTTGGAATTACGAACACACAAAGGAGGTGAAGGAGCAAGAAATGTTGGTTTTCCAAAGTTTTGAATTGGATACCACGCCGATTGCAAGAACGCCCCGTGAAATCGTTCGCCGCATCTACCTTGATCCACAGAGCGATATACTGAGGCGGTGGGAGGAAGTGATTTCTGTGGGGGAGGAAGTAACTCAGTCTGTTACCGTAGATTTTGAAAACCAACGGTGGAACAGTCTGAAAAAGCTTGAAGTGCCTTCTGTTCCCTTAGGCTACCTCACCCTTACGATGCGAGAACTTGCGGAAGCGGAAGGAAGAGCCCCTTTAGAACCGGGAGATAAATTCCCCGATGTTAACTTGGTCGACGTGTACGGTCAACCGATTACCTCAAAAGGTCTACAGGGGAAAAAGTCCGTTTTCATATTCTCCTTTATTGGGTGTGGGGACTGCGAATATACCCGCAGGCAACTAGCCAAAATGAATTTTAAACTCAGCGAAGATTACCAGGGCTTTTACCTCAACCCCACAGATGCCGCTCTGGACATTATAAGTTATCATGAAAGTAAACCCTGGCCGTTTCAGTTGGTAAGCGTTGATTTCGAGTTCGCCAATGCGTGTGGTGTACAAGGTTATTCCACTTCCCTTGCTGTTGATGAGAACGGAATTGTTGAAGAAGTCCAGGCGGGCTACGATGAGGCGTTCTGGAGGAGTATGATGGAATAAGTTGGCAAAGGCGCTTTCTTCTTTTTGGTGCTAGGCTATTAGACTAAGCGGTGGAAGCCTGATTGATGATAAACTTTCACTTTTTTCTGAAACCAATCTTCTTCTTAACCGTTTAAGCAGGCATGAGCCACCAACACGATACCGTTAAGCCCTACGGCCACGCCAGTTCAAAGAAAGCCGAGGTAGGGGAGATGTTCGACAGCATTGCCCCTAACTATGATCTCCTAAACCGGGGAACATCGCTCGGGGTGGATACGCTCTGGCGGGCGAAGATGATCCGGCAGCTTGATGCAACGGTACACAAGAAGATCCTTGACGTAGCAACCGGCACGGCTGATGTGGCCATTCAAACGGTAAAGCGGGCGAACGTAGACCACGTGACGGGGCTTGATCTTAGCGAAGGAATGTTAAAGTACGGCCGTAAGAAAGTTACTGCAGCTGGCTTAGACGAACGAATTACTCTGGTGCAGGGAGACAGTGAAAACCTGCCCTACGCCGATGACTCCTTTGATGCAGTGACGGTTTCCTTCGGTGTTCGGAACTTTGAAAACCTGGAAAAAGGCTTGTCAGAAATGCGTAGAGTTCTTCGTCCGGGAGGAAAATTAGTGATTCTGGAGTTCAGTCGGATTACCTTTGCGCCGATTCGTTGGGGGTTTAATTTCTACTTCGGTAAAATTATGCCGCTGATTGGTCGTTTACAGTCCAAAGATCCCCGAGCTTATGCCTATTTGTTCGAGAGTGTCCAGGCTTTCCCGAGTGGAAAGACCTTTACCGGCATCCTCGACAAAGTTGGCTACAAACAAACTGAATGCAAAGCATTAACTTTCGGAATTGCCTCCATCTATACGGCCGAGAAGCAGTCTTAACCCTGCTCTTAACCCTCTTCCTTTGCACCGGCGTCCGCGCCCAATTTACGGGTGGCAACAACTACAACTTCTACGATTTTCAGAACAAGCCGTTCTATTTCGGCTTAACCCTGGGCTTCAATTCCAGTCGCTACACCCCCTTTCGGAGTGAAGAGTTCATTTACTCTGATTCCATCATCGGGGTGAAGAGCCTGAACGGCCCGGGTTTCAACCTGAACATGATCGCGAACCTGAAGATCGGCCAGTACTTCGATTTTCGTTTCACGCCTGGCTTCAGCTTCGCTGAGCGGCGACTGAACTATACCCAAAACACCCGCATTGTGCGGGAAACCCAGGAATCGGTCCAGTCGGTCTTCGTAGAGTTGCCTTTCTTGTTCCGCTACAAATCTGCCCCTTATCGGGATAAGCGCCTCTTCCTGGTAGGTGGCGTAAAGTATAGCTTTGATGTGGCAAGCGAGAGCCGCGCCAAGCAAGCTGAGGGCAATTTGCTAAGGATTAGTCCGCACGATTTTCATATTGAATACGGTGCGGGCGTACAGTTCTTCTTCGACTATTTCATTTTCTCTCCTGAATTCAAAATCAGCCAGGGCATCGGTAATACACTGTTGTTTAACCCCAACCTGCCGGAGAGTACGGTGCTGGAGAAGGTGCTAAGCCGGACGTTTACGCTCAGCTTCCATATTGAAGGGTAGGAGAACGTTGGGAGCCTGGAGTAGTACCCGTGTTGTCCGCTCGCACCCGCTGGAGAGAAGAGGCGTGCCAGACGGAAATGATAAGAACATCCTTTACCGCCGGGCTAGTCCCGGAGGGATGTCTATCGTAGTGTTCTATGGCGCTTAAAAAATAAAAATCGGATGACAAATAAAGAAAACAAAAATATGATAGAGTTTCTTTCCGAATTTGTTGATATTTCAAAAGAATTGGAAGAAGTTATACTCAAGCATAGTGGAATAAAAACATTAAAAAAAGGTCAAGTTTTTTTGCGAGAAGGACAAATCTCGAATGAGTGTTTTTTTATACTAAAAGGTTGCGCGAAAAAATATTATCTCAAAGATGGAGAAGAAAAAATAACAGGGTTCTATACTGAAGGTCAAGTAGTAACTCCTAGCAGTTATACAAACAGAGAACCTTCCAAATACTTCCTTTCAACCCTTGAAGAAACAATAG
>CAYPIM010000076.1:0-24934 GCA_964410795.1 uncultured Lewinella sp.
CAGAGGTTGCATCCTCTACGAATTTTTTCTGAAAGGTGCTTTTATGGGCGCGGCCGCAGGTGCAAAGTTTAGATTTATGGCCGCAGATTGAACAGAAAAGCTTGGTTCTGGGACCGAAAAATCACCTCATTCTATAGGCTAGTAGATAATATCTTCCCCTCGCACCTTTTCCACGGAAGATGCCACCAGCTCTCTTAATACATCGGTATTCACATCAGAGAGGCGTTTGACGTACAGACAGCTTTTACCGGTTTTATACTTGCCAAGCTGGCCAAGTAGCTCGGCTTCACGCGCTACGCCACTAATGAGGTAGATGGATATGGCCGCTTTGCGAGGGCTGAAACCGGTAATCATTGTATCCCCTTCCCGGCCAGATTCATAGACGTAGTGGTAGGTGCCAAACCCGATGATGCTCGGGCCCCACATCTTTGGCGGTTCTCCGGTTACTTCGGCCATCATCTGCATCAGCCATTCGGCATCTTTGCGCTTTTGCTCGTTTTCTACTGCAGCGACATATTTTTTGGGCGAAACTGGCGTGGGCTTAGTTTTGGGTTCTTTCTTGGCCATGGTCTTCTGTGTTTACGGGAAGGTTAAGGAGCTGGATTGGTCCTTTAAATATATGGCTTAATTGGCATTTACCACTTCCCCGGTTCCGGTCACGGTAACATCTATGTTAGGGTTGCCGCGGAAGCTTATGTCTCCGGTTCCCGTAATACTGCCCGTAAGGGAATTAGTGATCGTTAACTCAGCGCTTCCGGTACTGGTAAGGTTCACCTCGGCGTTGGTTGAGGTCAGCCCAAAGGCTTTAAGTTCTCCGGTGCTGGAAAGGTTGGCGGTCAGTTGATCTGCAGTACAGTTATTGATGCTGACAGTGCCCGTGCTGCTGATGTCTACCGTAAAGCCGGTCAGGTTGGAGAAATTTCCTACCGCAGCATTGCCAGTTGAGGTAATACTGATGGCAGCCAGCGTAGGAAGTACGACGTCTACCTCCGCAGTAATGTTGCGAAAGTTCCCGGGACTAAGCCCTATCTCCAGGGTAGAGCCCCGCAATTCCGTTTCAAGCTCATTGAGCAAATTATCATTGGCCCGAGCGGTGACGGAAAAGTCAGCTCCCTGGACGATGTTTACGTCAACGACGCTGTTTAGGGTTATGCGCTCAAAACCCGTTATCGTGCGGCTTTCGGAAGCAATGACGTCTGAGCCCACAAAGGAGGCTTCCGAAACACAAGCAGAAGTAAACAGGGCAGCAACGGCCAGTAGGGTTAAGCATACGTTTTTCATAGGTGTGTTTGAGTTTGACCCTGAAATTATGCCTTGTTTGTTTAATGTCTGATAAAATTCAGCCTTATTAACCTTATCATAATCACCTTACCCGAAAGGAGACTTAATATATCAATGTTTTGTGTGAGTTGGAAGAGTTTCTCCTTAACGAGAAGATGAGGCGATGTCAGCACTTAAGCAGACAGGTAGCCCCGGAGGGAGGCTTAGCGTAACGTGGTGGGGTGCAGAACACCGCGAAGCGGTTTTGTAACCCCATGTTTTTGTTATTCACCCGATGAACAATCGCGCTGCAAGCGCTCAACCCAATTACACCTTTTGTAAGCCATAGCGGGCCATCGTTCTACACACGAATGTGTTTTTTAAAAAAATCCGTATCTCTACACTACTTAAAAGAGATATTCATGCAAAGACGAAATTTCCTCCGTACATCTTCTAAAGCGGGCTTGGCCCTCGGCCTTCTCGGTACGACCGGACTCCTCAGCTGTGGAGACAGTACTGAAACCACAGGCGACACGGCCACGAAAACTTCCCCTGCACCTGCTGCCGAGCCCCAATTATGGTTTGACATCAGCCTCGCGCAGTGGAGCCTCCACAAAACCTTCTTCGACGGTAAGTTGGACAACCTGGACTTCGCCAAAACCGCCCGCGAAACCTTCGACCTGGAGGGCATAGAATACGTCAATCAGTTCTTTAAGGACAAGGCGACGGACATGGACTACCTGAAGCAAATGAAGCAACGGGCAGATGACTACGGCGTAACCTCCGTCCTCATCATGTGCGACGGTGAAGGTAACCTGGGAGATGCAGACGCGAAGAAACGCATGCAGGCCGTGGAAAACCACCACAAATGGGTTGATGCCGCCAAATTCCTTGGCTGCCACAGCATTCGCGTGAATGCCGCAGGGCAAGGTACCGCCGAAGAAGTAGCGAAAGCCGCTACCGAAGGCCTCGCCAAGCTCTCCGAATACGGGAAAACCCAGGGCATGAACGTCATCGTCGAAAACCACGGCGGTTACAGCTCCAACGGGGAATGGCTAGCGGGCGTAATCAAGAATACTGGAATGGACAACTGCGGAACCCTGCCTGATTTCGGTAATTTCTGCATCACCCGCGAAGAAGGTAACTGGCGCAACTGCATCGAAGCATACGATCGTTATAAGGGCGTTCAGGAGCTGATGCCCTTCGCCAAGGCCGTTTCAGCCAAGGCCAATGTCTTTGACGCTGATGGCTGGGAAAAGGAATCCGACTATAAGCGCATCCTGAAAACCGTTAAAGATGCTGGCTACACCGGCTGGATTGGGGTAGAGTATGAAGGCACGGACCTCTCCGAAGAAGAAGGAATCAAGAAAACCATCGAGCTACTTAAGATGGCGGCATAGTCCAGTATATTATGTATTGATGCGTACATTCGAGCCTTTGATTTAAACCCCAAAGGAAATCGGAATGGTATATGAGTTCAAAGGCCTATTGCAACAAAGCGGATGGCAAGAGCAAGTCTGTGTTACGGTAGATGATAGTGGGATAATAACCGCTATTTCTACTGAAGGTGATGAAGATGCTGAGTACATCAATGGTTTTGCAATTCCGGGCTTTCAAAACGCCCACTCCCATGCGTTTCAGTACGCAATGGCTGGCCTAGCGGAACGACATGATAGCGGTAATCTTTCGGATGATTTTTGGAGCTGGAGAGAAGCCATGTACAATTTGGCCCTCAGCGTTGATCCGGATCAAATGGAAGCGATTGCTACGATGCTGTATGCTGAAATGGCGCGTCATGGATACACCAATGTGGCGGAGTTTCACTATGTCCACCACGACAAAGATGGGCGGGCCTACGGGAATACTGCTGAGTTAGGAAGCCGTTTGATCTCAGCTGCTAAAACTACTGGTATCGGGATAACGTTGATTCCTATTTTTTACCAAAAGGGAGGCTTTGGTAAAGCGCCGGTGCCCAAGCAGAAGCGTTTTATCTCAGATACGATTGACGATTATTACGGCCTGTTGGAGAGCACGGAAAAGGCTTGTCTTCACTACGATCACGCAAACCTTGGCATCGGGATACATTCCTTACGCGGCGTAGCGCCTGAAGACGCCGCAGAAGTAGCCCGGTTGGGTAGGCAGGATCTTCCCTTTCACATTCACGTAGCTGAACAGCTTAAGGAAATAGAGGATTCCGTGCGCTATTTGGGCAAGCGCCCTGTGGAGTGGCTTCTGGAGAATATGGCGCCAAACGAAAGGTTTCACTTAGTACACGCTACTCACCTCACGGAAGCTGAGGTAAAAGGCATCGCCAAAAGCCAGGCCAACGTCGTGCTGTGCCCCAGTACCGAGGGGAATTTAGGCGACGGTCTTTTTTCCCTAAAGGCTTACCAGGACTACGGCGGCGCTTGGAGCATTGGGACCGACAGCCACGTCGGCATCAACCCATTCGAAGAATTAAGAATACTGGACTACGGCCAGCGTCTCATCACGCACAAAAGAAATTCATTTGTGACCGCAAATGAAAACGACAGCGGTAGCTATGCCCTTAAGATGGCAACCACAGCGGGTAGAAAAGCGATGAATAATTTCACCGGGGAGTACTTCAAGGTTGGGCAGCCTTTGAACGCTTGCGTTATTGATGCGGACAGCCCTTTGATTGCTTCCTCTTCCTTGAAAAACCTGACGTCTACCATCGTTTACACCTGTGACGCAAGCATGATTTATGGTACGATTGCGCACGGAAAGTTGATTGTCAAGGATGCCAGACACGAGGGGCAAACCGCTATTCTCCGTCGCTTTCGGGATGCTATGGACGCGCTGATGAATCGGTAGCTTTATTGTGGGCAAGCCCACACTACTGGACATTTCGCGAAGCGAAATGTCCAGAGCAGGGTAGCGTACGTCACAAATCTACCCCTTAGGCAGTTCTTGCGTGCCCAACCAGGCGGTGTCGAAGTTCCCATCCCGGAAATCCTGCTGTTTCATTAGCCACTGGTGGAAGGGAACCGTTGTGTTGACGCCTTCGATGATGAACTCGTCCAGCGCACGCTCCATTTTGGTGATGGCTTCTTCACGGGTAGGGGCCCGGACGATCAGTTTGGCAATCATACTATCGTAGTACGGGCTAATGGTGTAGCCAGCGTAAACATGCGTATCTACCCGGACGCCATGGCCTTTTGAGCTGTGAAAGCTGTTGATCTTGCCGGGGCTGGGGCGGAAGTTATTCCAAGGGTCTTCAGCGTTGATCCGGCACTCGATGGCGTGGGTTTTGGGGATGTAACTCTGGCCCGAAAGCTTTTCGCCGTAGGCTACTTTAATCTGTTCCTTAATTAGGTCAATATCGATGACTTCCTCCGTTACCGGGTGCTCTACCTGAATACGGGTGTTCATCTCCATGAAGTAGAAGTTACGATCGGCATCAACGAGGAATTCGACGGTGCCTACGCCTTCGTAGTTGATCGCTTCGCCCGCTTTGATGGCTGCTTCTCCCATGCGTTCGCGCAGTTCATCGGTCATGAAAGGGCTCGGACATTCTTCCACCAGCTTTTGGTGACGGCGTTGCACGGAGCAGTCTCGCTCTGAGAGGTGAATCACCTTGCCGTACTGGTCACCTATGATTTGGATTTCGATGTGACGGGGCTCAGTGACGAACTTCTCCATGTACATACCATCATTACCGAAGGCGGCTTTAGCTTCGGCACGGGCGCTGTCCCAGCCACTCGTGAAGCCTTCGGCACTGTCGATTTTTCGCATACCCTTACCACCGCCTCCGGCGGTGGCTTTGATCATTACGGGATAGCCGATTTCTTTGGCTTGCTCCAGACCATCCTGGACGTCTTTTAGCAAGCGTCCATCACCGGGAACAACGGGGACTTTTGCCTTGATCATCGTGTCTTTTGCCGTGATCTTATCGCCCATTTGCCGGATGTGTTCGGGCTTGGGGCCGATAAACTTAATGCCGTATTCCGTACATATTTCGGCAAAATCCGCGTTCTCAGATAGGAAGCCGTAGCCGGGGTGAACGGCGTCGGCATTGGTGATTTCCACTGCGGCCATGATCTTGGGAATGCTGAGGTAGCTTTCCGCTGAAGAAGCTGGGCCAATACAGACGGCTTCGTCGGCAAAGCGAACGTGCAGGCTTTCCCGGTCTGCTGTAGAGTAGATCGCAACGGTTTTGATGCCCATTTCACGGGCGGTCCGGATGATGCGCAGGGCAATTTCGCCGCGGTTGGCGATGAGGATTTTTTTAAACTTCTCAGCCATAAAAAGGGTGGCTTTATATCATTCGGTTTGGTATGTTCGGAAGGGAACACGCTTATAACCGCTGAAATATTACTTTAAAAAACCTTGCATGATTTAGCCTTTGGCAGTCTTTGCCCTGTAAGGGAAGTAACGGGCTAAGGCCTAATCGCTGCAGGCTAAATGCTTACGAAGGATCGACAAGGTAAAGTGGCTGGTCGTACTCAATGGGTGAAGCGTCTTCTACCAACATCTTCACGATTTTACCACTAACTTCTGATTCGATCTCATTGAACAGTTTCATCGCTTCTACGATACAAACCGTGTCTCCTTTCTTGATCATGTCGCCAACCTTTACGTAAGGAGCCTTGTCAGGAGATGGTGAGCGATAGAAAGTGCCAATCATTGGAGATTTAACCTCTACGTAATGGCTCTCATCGTTAGCTGCAGGCGCGGCCGCAGGTGCAGGGGCTGCTGCAGGAGCCGCCGCCACGGGAGCCGGAGCTGCGGGAGCAGGACCGTAAGCCGGAGCTGCTGCGGGTACGTTAATGATGGAAGGCCCGGAGCCGACCTGATTATTGTTATTGCCACCTCCAACGTAGGATTTGCCACGAATGTGCAGTTTTATGTCTCCTTCTTTGTAGCGGAACTCAGAAAGTTCAGTTTTGGCAACGAGCTTGATCAACTCCTGGATTTCTTTCAGCGTCATGTACGGACGGGTTTAATTTGGTTCTCAATATAGTAATTATAGTAATGTAGTCTTATAGTAATGTAGTCTTGTAGTAGTGTAGTTTTGTAGTCGCTACCGCATATGTATTTTGGATGCTCGCTTCGCTCGTGCAGCGCGAGCGAAGCGAGCATCTCTTAGCGGTAGCGACTACATTACTAGCGGACTAAAAGACTACATTACTAATCTTTAGCGCGAGATACGTAAGTGTTTGTTCGGGTATCAATCTTGATCCGGTCTCCTTCATTGATGAAAAGTGGTACACGAACCTCCGCTCCCGTCTCAACGGTGGCGGGCTTAAGCGTGTTCGTGGCGGTGTCACCTTTTACACCGGGCTCAGTGTAAGTGATTTCCATTTCAATGTACTGAGGTAAGTCTACCGTCAGCGGGCTATCGTCTTCTGTATTGTAAAGGACCTCGACGGTATCTCCTTCACGGAGCATGCCTGGGTTTTCTATCAAGTAGTCTGCGATAGCGGCTTGCTCGTAGGTTTGGTTGTTCATGAAGTGGTACCCCATGTCATCTTTAAATAGGTACTGCATCTTGTGACGCTCTACACGAACCTCCTCGATCTTGTGGCCAGAAGGGAAGGTTTCGCTCAGTACCCTGCCCGTAGATAAGCTCTTGAATTTGGTGCGAACGAAGGCCGGGCCTTTACCGGGTTTCACGTGCTGGAATTCCACGATTGTGTAGATGTCCTGATTATGCTTGAACGTAAATCCGTTCTTGATGTCCGAGGTGGTAGCCATGGAAACTTGAGTTTTTTTGGTTAAACGGAATTGATAATGAGACCAACTCCCGTTTTCTGCGGCGAAGATAGGGTTTCCTAGATTGATAGATTGATAGATGTTATAGATTGATAGATTTGATAGGAGATAGTTTGATGAAACTACCGGATGGGGCGTAATAAAACCGAGATGGAGGGAGGGGAGTGCTCACCCTTCCAAGGCGAACAAGCGTAGCGCAGTAAGTGGTAAAAGCGGTAGCGCACCACCACGAAGTAGCCGCATAGCGAATCTACCTACTATCACATCTATCAATCTAACACGTTCCCCGAATCCGCAAAGCTATAATATCTTTCTCCTGCAATGATCAAGTGGTCGAGCACATGGAGGTCGAGATTACGGGCGCCTTCGCTGAGTTTGCGGGTTAGTTGAATATCTGCCCGACTGGGGAATGCCTGCCCACTCGGGTGGTTATGGGCCAGCACTAAGGAGGTTGCGCTGCCGTGCGTTAATGCAGCCCGGAAAATTGTCTTTGCGTCTGCTACCGTCCCCGTAACTCCCCCTCGGCTGATCAGGTGGGCACCAAGTAATCGGTTGGCCCGGTTGAGGGCTAGCAAATAAAACTCTTCGTGTGGAAGGTCTGCTAATAATGGGCGGAGATAACTATAGCATTGTTCACTATTGCCCAGTTCCGGCTTTTCACGGACTAGCGCAGCTTCTCGCCGCCTACCGAGTTCCAGTGCCGCTACCAACCGAGTGGCCCGCACTTTACCTATGCCTTGAAACCGACGAAGGTCTACCACTTCCTGGCGAGCCAGGTCGTGCAAATTATGATCTACCGAGAGCAAAAGCCTGCGGGCGACCTCCAGTGCGGATGCGCCACGAATACCAGAACCAAGTAAAATAGCAACGATCTCCGCATCCGATAGTGCACGAGGGCCATGCGCTAGTAGTTTTTCGCGGGGCTGGTCTCCCGGGCCAAGGTCACGAATGCGTAGGGCGGGTGGGGGAGGAGAATACTTCGTCATAGCTATTAGCAATGGCGAGTGATATCCGTTGTGTCTAGGAAGAGGTGTTTCTTTTTTGCCTGGTAAAGATAAGGGGTTTTAGTGTTTAGTCCCTAAGCACTCAACCCAATCGAAAATTCATTTAGTTATACCCATCTAACCTACTGTGGTAATTCTTAAGATACTAAACTCACCACTGGGTAATCTTAGCCTCCAGACGAGAATTAATCGCAAAGTCCTGCGCTGTACAGCTGCTGCATTCCCGGAGCCGGTAGGCATTCCCGTAGGAGACCGTTCGCAAACGGTTACCGGCGATACCTCTTCGGAGGAGGGCCTGCCGTACAGCTTCGGCACGCTGTTCGCCCATTTTTACTAAATCTGTAGGAGCTTTCATCCCGTCAGCGTGGGCAACCAAAAGCAGTTTAACGTCTGGGCGAGCGTCCAGCAAGCGCTGAATTACATCGAGATCGCGTGAGCGATCTTCCTGAAGTATGGCCGTGCCGTCAAAAAAGTTTAGCCCTGGTAGAGGGAGAATAGCATCGACGGAATTCAGGCCCCTTCTGCTAATATTCCCTTCAGCCTTTAGCGCTAAGTCAAAGATGGGAAGTTCTGTTTCCAGTAGTTGTTGAGCGGGGAGTCGAGCTGTCCCGGTTTGATAACCGGGCCGGCCTGCAATCGCAAGAAAGCTACAGCTAGTGGGTAGGCAAATTTGATAATTCCCCACAGCATCCGTGATGGTAGAGACGCTGGCTGCATTACAGTTCTCTGGCCTGAATTGAACCGGTACTTCTTCGATTCCGCCACCTTTAACGTCAAGAATCCGGCCGGAGACGACGTGACAGTTACTGGGTGTGAGCGTCATCACCAAAGGGCGACTTGGGCCCTCCTTAGTGTAAATAAAACGGAGTGCATCTGGCGAAAAGCCGTTTTTATGCACCTGTAGTTCATAGGTCTTCCCAACGGTTAGTTCCAGGCGGACGCTTCCTTCCCGATCTGTGCGCAAAGGGGAAGAGGGCAGGAGGCCAATAGGCTTTACTACCGGTACTAGTTGCTTGTTCGTAGTGGTCTGTTGTAGCTGGAAAGAGTAGTAGTCTGCTGGTAGCCGTCCGGAAGGGGCCACTTCACCTAGCCAGACCTGAGCACCGCCAACGCGACGACTGTTAGCACCGTCGTAAACGGTAAACGTTTCTCCGTCGATGTCAGGCCCTTGCAAAGACATGAGGCCGCGCTTCAGGCGCAGCAGATAGATGTCATCTTCTCCCATGCCGGCAGCCCGGTTAGAAGCCAGGTAGGCCCGCTTGCCGTCGGGCGTGAGGGTAATGCCGACGTCGTCTCCCGGAGAGTTGACCGGCTCGGGCAGATTGATGACGTCGCCCCAGCGCCGCCCACTCAGGTCGATCATGAAAAGGTCGTAGCCTCCGCGCCCGCCGTGGCCGGTGCTGGAGAAGAACAGCCGCCCACTAGGGTGAATGTGAGGGAAGGCTTCGTTGCCTTCAGTATTAATATTTGGACCAAGATTTATGGCGTTGCTCCAACGGCCCTCGAAGAAGTCAGAGAAGTAAAGGTCGTAGCCGCCGTAACCGCCCTCGCGATTACTGGAGAAGAAAACCCGCCGCCCGTCTGGCGTAACGGAAGGGTCTTTATTACTGAAGTTTTTGCCGTTGAAAGGCAGGGGCCGCACTCCGGCCCAATCATATTCCGCTCGGTAGGCAGAGTAAATGCCAAGATTGGCCCTCCCGTTCAGGTCCTCGATGGTTGCTCCGTCGTTGAGTTGGGTACGGGTGAAAAAGATGACACGGTCTTGCTGGGTGAATGACATCGGGCCCTCGTTATAGCCAGAGTTGAGCTCTACGGAAAATTTCTTCGCCCGGCCAGGCACGCCGTCACGGCTAAGTGGAGAGCGGAAGAGCTTGAAGTAAGTTTTGCGGGTCAGCGGGTCGATGTTCCCGGCCCGGGGCCGGGTGAGGAAGATGAGGTCTTCTCCGTAGACGGCAGGGCCAAACTGTACTTCCCGGTCATTTATCCGGGCGCAGTTCTCGATTTCGATGTCGCCATTCACTACACTGGTTAGGAGTGTGCCCTGAGCGGGAAGAACCGTCGCAGCTAAAAAGAGGAGGGCAAGGAAGGCCGTTTTCATTTGGTTTCGTTGGTATGCTGGCCGTAAAGGTAATGGAATGGTGGAGAGCAAGCGGGGTCTCACCCCTCCAAACAGTAGAATTAGCCGGAATCATTTTTTGTCTTCCCCAATGCCATAAGTGAAAAGAATTTAACTAGCGCGTGAAGTAAAGTCCCGAACATCACCCAAAACCGTACCTTAGCCGCCAGATAAAGCGAATACCCCTAGCACTCAACCAAATGAAACAACAACTTACCCTTGCCTTTATACTTCTTCTTTGCACCTGCGTCCGCGCCCAGACGGACGGCGTAACGCTAAGCCTGACGGATGCTTCGATCTCGCGGGCTGAGGCCCTGCGCCAGATCAATGATAACCTGCCCGTGCGCGTTTTCTTTGAGGAAGATCAGTTGCCGAAGGGCGATATCAGCCTCGACCTGAAGAACGCTACAATGCGAGAAGCGCTTGACGCCATCCTCAAAGGATCTGTGCTTGATTTCGTTGATTATCGAGACCGTGTCTACGTGATCGGCTCCGCCATCACCATCGGCACCGAGTTCGATGCAGCATACTATGCCGCTGTTGCAGATCGCATCGAAGAAGACCTCCCGGAGACCAGCCAGGGGGAACCTGCTGGCCCCACTTACATCGGTACGCTGGAAAGCCTTGGCGTAGACGGCTTGGCCACGATCTCCGGTAAAATAACGGACCAAAGCTCCGGTGAGTCCTTCATCGGTGCCACCGTTCAGGTAGAAAACAATACCGCCGCAGCGGCTACCGATGTGGACGGAAAATACGAACTTAAGCTTCGCCCCGGCACTTACACCCTTGTCGTTTCTTACGTTGGCTTTGGTGTAAACCGCCGCGACGTGAAGGTGAGCGGTAGTGGTGAGTACGACATTGCGCTCGGCGCGGCCGGGACCAACCTTCAGGAGATTGTGGTAACCGAACAGGCCGCCGACGCCAACGTGAATCGTGTTCAGGCCGGCGTTCAGCGCCTGGATATGGCCCAACTCGAAAAGCTGCCCACTTTCATGGGCGAGGCCGACGTAGTGAAGGCGCTCCTGCTCAACCCCGGTGTAAGCTCTATTGGTGAAGGAGCTTCTGGTTTCAATGTTCGCGGTGGCGAGATCGATCAGAACTTACTGCTGATGGACAACGGTGCACTCATCAACTCCAGCCACGCCCTTGGCTTCTTCAGTACCTACAACGCCGATGTGATCAAATCAGTAGATCTCTACAAGGCAAACATGCCCGCCCGCTTCGGCGGCCGCCTGGCTTCCGTACTTGACGTACAGATGCGCGATGGTAATTTCGATCATTTTCGCGTCAAGGCGGGGATTGGCCCGGTTACCGGTAAGGTAATGATGGAAGGCCCGATCGTGAAGGACCGCAGCAGCTTCATTTTTGGGGCCCGCTCCAGCTACGCCAACTGGGCAATTAATCTGGCCAGCGTGGAGGAAGTAAAAAACTCCAGCACTTTCTTCTTTGACGGTAACCTCCGCCTGACCCAACGAATTGGTGAAAACTCCACCCTCATTCTTCAGGGCTACGGTTCTCAGGATGAATTTAACTTCAACAACAACTTTGCTTTCGATTACCAAACGACGATGGGGCAAGCTACCTGGAAGCAGATTTTTAGCGAGAAACTCTACGGTGATCTCAGCGTCGTGTACAGCGATTATCAGAGCAGCCAGAGTGACCTGCGAGAATTGACGGCAGAGAAGGTAGACAACGGTATTAAATACTTTACCGTAAAGCCAAAGATCAATTTTGATGCTTCCGAAAAGTTACAGATGGAAGGAGGCTTAGAGATCAACCGCTATACCGTAAACCCCGGCAGCCGCGCGCCAGCCTCCTCGGAGTCTTTCGTGGAAGCCCAGAGCCTGGAAGACGAACAAGCCCTGGAAGCCAATGCCTTCATTAGTGCCGACTATGCCTTTAGCGATCGCTTCAGCATCAGTGCTGGTGTGCGTTATACAAATTACCGCTTCCTGGGCCCTGGTACGGAGTTCTTGTACGAAGATGGTGTCCCTGCACGTGGCCGTATTACTGATTCTATTCGCTACGGAGCGGGTGATGCCATTAATGCTTTCAATAGCTTACAGCCGCGCTTTAGTATGCGCTTCCGCCTCAACGGAAACGCCTCCATCCGGGCAGGTTATGGCCGTACGGCACAATTCTTGAACCAGATTTTTGTGTCGGATTCTCCCACACCGAGTTCGCAGTACCAGCTGGCTACACGCTATATCCCTCCCTTTCTGAGCCACAACGTCTCTTTGGGCTACTTCGTAAATAAGGACAACAACAACGTAGAGCTTGGTGCCGAAATTTATGCACGCCAGATTGATCAGTTGTGGGATTACCGTGACTTTGCTGAGGTAATCGTAAACCCCAGTTTGGAAACAGAAATCCTGATTGGAGAAGGCCGGGCCTACGGCCTGGAACTGAGTGGAAAGCGTAAGGTCGGTACCATCAATGGTTTGGTGAGCTACACCTACTCCAGTACCCAGCGCAAAATTCCTGGCATCAACAACGGAGAGTACTACAATTCCAACTTCGATAAGCCACACAACTTTGTGGCTACCATCAACTGGAACCCTAATAAGCGTAATACGCTGACGGCTAATTTTACCTACGGTACCGGCCGCCCGGTTACCGCTCCGGTGGGCAGCTATCGGGTGGAAAACGGCCTCTCGGTCCCGGTCTACTCGGATCGTAATGCGGTGCGGATCCCGGATTATCACCGCCTGGACCTGGCTTACACCCTTGGCAAAGGCTATAACGAAACAAAGAAAATCCAAACCAGTTGGACCATCTCCCTGTACAACGTATACGGCCGCAAGAATGCCTTCTCGGTTTACTATACCCAAGCTCCTGACCGCAGTAACGTTGCGAACCGGTTGGCGGTATTGGGCACGGTTTTTCCGGCAGTTACCTTCAATATTGAAACACGCTAACGAAGCATTATTGGGCGCGGCCGCAGGTGCAAAGTAAGTTGAATAATTATGCTCCTCTGGCACCACTTCCCAGAACCACTACCCGAGTTTAAATCTATCCAAATGAAACGTATTTCCCTACTCACCCTCCTGGCAGCCTTACTTTTTGGCTGTGTGGACCAGATCGACCTTACGCAGGGCCTGCCACTGCCGGATGGTATCGTCGTCTCCGGTCGTCTCCTCGTTGGGGATGATTTTACCGATGCTGAAGTTATCCTCGAAGAGCTCTTCCGCTTTGAGAACAGCAACCGTCCGGGCCAAATCGTTACCGCCGATGTTAGTGTGGTAAATAGCGACGGCCAGGAGCTCGAACTCCTGTACCGCAATGGCATCTACCGCGGAAGTATCCCGACCGGAGATCCCTCCTTCCGTACGGAGGAAGGGATGAGCTTCAACGTCAAAGTCCGAACCCGCGAAGATCAACGATTTGCAAGTACGCCAGAAGTACTTGCTCCTCCCCTCGAAGCAACTAATGGTACGGCAGCTCTCTCCACGCTCACCATAGAAAACCAAGCAGGGGTTCCAATCGACGTTCTTGCCATGGAGTACAGCATAAGCACCCCGCTGCGGTACCCCAACGGGGACGCTGCCTATGTTCGGTGGTTAATGACCGAATTCTACCAGCAGACGGATATGAGTACGGACACTACTACCGGCATCAAGACCTGCTACATCGACTTGCCCTTCCTGGGCAATGAGGTGAAAGTAGTTGGCCCTTCGAATAATGTTTCGGAACTCACTAATTTCTCGCTTGGTAAAAACCGCATTGGTTTTCGCTACGCTGAAGGCAACTACATGGAAATCCGCCAGGAAGCCATCTCACGCGCAGCCTTTGAATACTACGATCAGGTAAATGCTATTGCCAGTACTGAACTGAGCATCTTTGAGGCACCAGGAGGCCCGGTGGTTGGTAACGTAAAGAGTGAAGACGGCAGTATCACCAATGTTTTCGGTTACTTCTACGTAACCCGCCCGTCTTTTGTCCGAATTCCCGTTACGCCCGCTGAGGCGGGTAACCCAACGGCTGCTTGCCCACTTGCTACGGATTTTCCTCCGCCGGTTAACCGTTGTACCGATTGCCTCGTGGCCAGTAATACGGCTACTTTGGTCCGTCCCCCCTGGTGGGAACTGTAGGGAACTCGTTCGTTGAGCCTTAAGCAGCTGCTTTCACTGTTGTTTTCCATCACAGTGCGTTGATTGAATGGTTCTAAATTGACGATGACGATCAAATATGGTTTCCTCCTACTGATATTTCAAAATGCTACTACCCACTTGTTGGCCAAATGAAGCTTGTAACGCTAGCCCGACGAGTTAAATATCTGCCATGCGCATTCTAATCGCCCTTCTTATTTTTACCGGAACCCTCTCCGCCCAGACCTCCGTTCACTTTGATCGGCCCTTTCATGTGGCTGGTGAAGTAGCCTGGTTTTCTGTATACCCGCCCAGCCCGGCACCACCCAAAGTGAAGGCTACCGTATACGGTCCCGACGGAAATATAGTTGAATACTTCTTCCTTACCGCCGAAGATGGTGGCCGCTACGCCGGCTACTACCGTTGGCCCTTCGAAGCAGCAACTAGTTACTACCGTATTGGTTTTGACGGGCTTGCAACTGACGGGACTATAGCTAGTATTGGAACTGTACGCCATGCCGTTTACGCCGATAAACGGGTGGATGGAGAAGCGGACGCGGGCGTTATGGCAAGCACAATACTTCCTGCTGCTGCTGGCCTAAGCCTGAATATTTCCGGTAACAAGCTTCAGCTTTCCGGAACCAATGGCGATGCTTACAGCGTCAGTGTTGTTAATGAAGACATTGTAGGTGCGGGTGGTAGCGCATTCTTTTCCGCTTCGGGCGGTGTCAACATAACGGCTCCTAACGCTTGGGTGGATACGCTCTTTTATCCAGCTACGGTATTGAAATCTGACGGAAGCGCGTTGACTACTAATCTCTTACCTGTTTTTGACCGTAATCGCTACGAGTTTGGTTTTGCAAAAGCTCAAGAGGGTAAGGTAACCCTTCAGACTTCTCCCTTTGAAGGGCAAAAAAGTCTTCAGGTTCGTGATCTTGAAGGCGATGATCTTAAACCCGCTACTGGTCAGCAAAGGCTAAGCCCAATTACCGAAAAGCCTGCTGTAAGTAAGGCCGT
This sequence comes from uncultured Lewinella sp., assembly GCA_964410795.1. Taxonomy (GTDB): domain Bacteria; phylum Bacteroidota; class Bacteroidia; order Chitinophagales; family Saprospiraceae; genus Neolewinella. The sequence goes on from CAYPIM010000076.1 coordinate 15,222, forward strand.
GGCTGCTTATATCGACCTAAGCCGGCGCCGTCGAAAAATCTATCAACTCTTCGCAACCGTGGAAACCGAAATTGACGCTACGGTAGCTCGTGAAATTCCGCGCGAGGTGCGGCCCAATAGGGACTTCAATGTACAGGATTACAAAGCTTTTCCCGATATGTTTACCTTTTTCAAGGAGGTCGCGGGAGAACTAAAAGTCCGGCTCAAAAAAGAGAACTACAGTGCTCGCCTTTACAATGCTCCTAACCAGCGGTATTTTGGCGAGAACCCTTTATACATAATTGATGGCCGCTTAACCCGGGATGATAATTATGTCATGAGCCTCCCTCCTTCGGAAATTCGCTACCTGGCCTTTTACTACGTTGGCAGTGATCTCCGCCGAAACTTCCCGGCTTTGGGCAATAACGGCGTAGTACGTATCGAAACCATTCGTGGTGCAGAGAAATTTCCCGCCGCAGATGCTGATGATAGCTTTATTGTTAAAGGGCTTCAACCCAAGGCAAGTTTCCCTCTTAGGGACGCAACAGAAAGCGATGTCCCGGCTATTTCTCCCGTTCTCCTCTGGGAAACGGGCAAAGGCGATGTAACCTTCGATTTACCCGCTACTGACGACGTGGGCAAGTACCGCGTAGTGGTCGTTGCCCGTAGCGCTGATGGAACCCAGAGGGCAACCAGCCAGGTTTTTGAAGTAGCAGTGAAGTGATACCTACGTAGGGCTGGCCTGAATGCTGAACCCATGGTTTATTTATTCCCCGTCCCTTAACCTTACCTTCGCACCGTGCGCCGTAAGTTATTTCTGTTAAGTCTGCTCCTCCTGCCTGCTGCGTTGCTCATCAACCTCGGCATCATGGTGTTTATTGACGATGAGGCGATCCGCTCCCTTGTGGCTCAGGAGATGTTATGGAGTGGGAACTACATCGCTCCGGTAATGCACGGCGACGCTTACCTGAACAAACCACCGCTCTGGAACTGGGTGCTTGCCCTTAGTTTTACGCTCCACGGTGAAGTGAACGAATGGGCTGCCCGGCTACCAACTGTTTTAGGGCTGCTCGGCTTTGCTGCTACTACCTACTACTTCAGCCGTAAACACTTCTCCCGCTACCTTGCCGCAATCCACGCCCTGACCGTGATTACCTGCGGGCGAATGCTATTCTGGGACTCCATGTTGGCGCTCATTGACGTTACCTTCAGCTGGGTTGTGTACGCCCAGATTATGCTGTTGTACGAATACGGCCGAAGGGGAGAATGGTGGAAGGCTTTTGGCTGGGCCTACGGACTCACCGCCATAGGGTTTATGCTCAAAGGCCTGCCCGCTATTGTATTTCAGGGGCTTAGTGTACTGGCGGTTTTAGGCTGGACCCGCTCATGGAAGCAATTCTTTCGGCCTGCTCACTTGATCAGCGGTATTGCCTGTGTTGGCGCATTGGCACTTTATTACTGGCAGTATAGTGATTATGTAGATCTGGAAAAAGTAGCCCGCCGCTTATTTGTGGAAAGCGGAAAGCGGACGGCAGTAGCGCATGGTTTTGGCGAATCCGCGCAGCATGTTTTGGCTTTCCCCTTCGAGATGAGCTATCACTTTCTACCGTGGACACTACTGCTGATCTATCTTCTTCAACGGGGCAGTTGGAAGCGGCTAAAAGAAAACGATTTTGCCGCATTCATGTTGGTGGCTTTCCTGGTTAATATCCCCGTTTACTGGTTTTCCCCAAACGTCTACCCGCGCTACCTACTAATGCTATTCCCTCTGCTGTTCGGGAGTTTGCTCTTTTTGCACCATCAGCACGCGGCGCAGCGGTCTTTGTCCTATCGCGTCCTGCGTTATACGTTTCTGGGCCTAATGACGGTTTGTGCTTTCGTCATTCCGCTCGCACCGCTCTTTCCGGAAACTGAAATCGTAAACAATGCTTGGTTAAAGAGTATTTTGCTGGGCGCGGCCGCAGGTGCAGTGGTGTGGACTGCATGGCGCAATGATCGTAATCTGCTCATTCTCTTTGTCGTATTTCTCTTGCTCCTAAGGATCGGGTTCAATCTCTTTGTCCTGCCACCAAGGGCTGCGGGAGATGAGCGTGGCATCCTAGTTCGTAACACCGCCTACGAGGTTATGAAAGGGCACGACCAAGACTCCGTAGCCATTTTTGGCTACACCCTTATTGAGCCGGCAACCGGTTATTACCTTACCAAAGCTCGAGGTAAGGTTGTCCGCCGTCAGTTTGAAGACTTTGACCACAAGACTTTCTACCTTACATCTCCACTCGAATACCCAACCCTGAAGGTGAACCGAACCGACAGCCTCTACCTTCGCCACCTATCCCGCGCACGCCCGGATGGAGATGTGTATTACCCCTTCGGAACCCTGCCCGATCCGCCACAAGAACGGGTAGAATGGAATAAGCCGCTGCGGGATGGTATGGGAACGGGGATGTAGATTGGTAGATGTGATAGATTGATAGTATGATAGAGCTACCGCTGCTGCTACTCTCTCCGCTTCGCTCGTTCGCCTAATGTGAGCAAGCAAAGCGCGGTGAGCGGTATTTGCGGTAGCCCTATCAATCTACCACACTATCAATCTATCACATCTAACCATCAATCCCCATCCCAAAGAGTGCAAAGTCATACCGTGCGGGGTCTTTGGGATCGAAGCGACGGACAGCATCGGTGAGTTCCACAACGGCCTTCCAATCGTTTTGCTTTCGTTTTAAGAGTTTGAGGCGCCTGGCCTGGCGTTCGACGTGGACATCAAGTGGAAGACATAATTGGGCGGGGGAGATTTGCTTCCAGTCACCAAAATCAACACCACGGTCATCTTGCCGTACCATCCAGCGGAGGTACATGCAGAGGCGTTTACAGCGGGATTTTCGTGCAGGGGTAGCAACGTGTTTTCGGGTCCGCTGAGGAGCATCGGGGAGACTGAAGAAGTCGTTGTGGAACCCAATTAGGGCGGATTCTATGTTTTTATCTTCGGGACGAAGGTGGCGGGCGAAGGCCGTTTCAAGGCTTTCGTTATCGCGGTAAAAGTGCTGAAGAAACTGCAGGAAGTAGAGGGTGTCGGTGTAGTTGAAAGTGCGGTGTTTCCAGTCGGCGAAACGGGCGCGGTCTTCTTCCCGGTGCTCGGTGATAAAGCGGTAAGGCTCTCCGCCCATCAGTTCGATCAGCTGAGCCCCTTTGTCAATGATGGTGGCGCGGCGGCCCCAAGCTAGGGTGGCGACCCAGAAGCCAATGATTTCCCGATCGCGTTTGTTGTCAAAAGCATGTACCAAGCCGATGGGATCGTCGGGAATGAAGTCCGGGCGATTATGACGATCGTGGTAGTGTTCCAGAGTGGCCTTAAGGTCAGCTTTGGTCATATAAGTATTGGGGTGGGCTGCCTCTGGCAGCGGATTTGGAGTGAGTCGCCTATGGTGTCCCTTAGTCCAAAATTACTTAAGCATTGAGTCGTCCCGGCTGAGGAGGAGTGTAGTCCCGCCGCCTGAAAGGGTGAGTTCTTTGCCCGCCAGCTTGGCGATAACGGTTCCGTTAAATACGTCCAGCACCATTACTTCCTGGTCGTTGGCGTCGGCACAAAACATCTTGGTCGCCATTACGCCGCCCACGTTCATTTTTGCGGAGGATCCCGTCCATTCCCCGCCGAAAGAGTTACAGCCAGTATTGCCGCCGACCTGACCGTCGCGGATTGCGACAAAGCCTTTATCATTTACAGCATCTACTGTTTTGCCGCCATTGGAGCAGCTGACAATTTTCCAGGCGGAGGGGGTAGGAATATTTTTGGCCATTTCTTCTTCTGATTTAGCGGTTCCAACGCTGTTACCCGGCTTTGGTTGGCAGGCACAGCAGAGGAAAAGACAAAGACAGAAGGAAATCAGACGAATGTGCATAAAAAGGAAGTTGGTTTGTGGTAAAGATAGGGAAGGGACCGGTTTCTTAACCTTCATTGCACCTGCGGCCGCGCCAAAAATACGTTATGCTATGAGGGAAACCCCGTCCATTTCCGAAGAAGGCGCGATACCCATAAGCGCTAGTAGAGTTGGTGCTACATCACCGAGCTTACCGCCAGGTTTAAGTTGAAGGTCAGTATTAGGGCCCACGTAGACTACGGGGACTGGATTAGTCGTATGGGCGGTATGCACACTGCCGTCGGCATTGCGCATGATGTCCGAGTTGCCATGATCAGCGATGACTATTGCGTGATAGTCTTGCGCAGCGGCGGCCTTCAGCAGCTTGCCCAGGCACTCATCTACGACTTCTGCTGCCTTGATGGCAGCTTCCCAGTTTCCTGTATGGCCCACCATGTCAGTGTTGGCAAAGTTGAGACAGATAAAATCTGGCTGATTGGTCTGAATGTCGTTAACGATGGCTTCGGTGATGCCGTAGGCGCCCATTTCAGGTTTCAGGTCGTAGGTCTCCACATCACGGGGACTGTCGATGAGGATGCGCCGTTCTCCGGGGAATTCATCCTCCTGGCCGCCGCTGAAGAAAAAAGTGACGTGGGCATACTTCTCAGTTTCTGCAATGCGTACCTGGGTTTTCCCAGCTTCACTGACGACCTGGCCCATCGTTTTAGTTAGGTCAGCGGAGGGGAAAAGAACGGATACATTCTTAAACTTATCGTCGTAGGTAGTCATGCAAACGTAGCGGAGGTTAGGCACAGGAGCCATTTGCTGCTCCGGAAACGGTTCCTGTGTGAGTGCGCGCGTTATCTGTCGAGGACGATCGGTTCGGAAGTTGAAGCAAATGACCACGTCTCCTTCCTCGATGGTCGCAACTGGTTCAGCAGCTGCGTTCTTCATCACGATGGGCTCGATGAATTCGTCGGTCGTTTCGTTGGCATACTGCTCCCTGATGGTCTCGAGGATGTCTTTTGAAGAAGTGCCAATGCCTTTAACCATGGCGTTGTAGGCTACCTTGATGCGCTCCCAGCGGGTATCGCGGTCCATGGCGTAGAAGCGGCCGGTAACGGAAGCGAGTTCAGTTGGTTGGTCTTTGATGTGCTTGGTAAGGGTTTCGAGGAAACCCAGACCGGAATCCGGCGCAACATCGCGCCCGTCGGTGAAAGCATGGATGAATATTTTCTCGTTTCCCGCAGCGGTGGTTATGTCGGTCAGCCGTAAAAGGTGGTTGATGTGGGAGTGTACGCCTCCGTCTGAAAGTAGGCCCATTAGGTGAACAGCCTTTCCATTTTCACGCGCGTAGGTGAGTTGAGATTGTAATGCGTCCAGCTTACCCAGTTCTCCTTCGCGGATGGCTTTGTTGATGCGAGCGAAACTTTGGTAGACGACTCGGCCAGCACCAATATTAAGGTGCCCAACTTCAGAGTTTCCCATCTGCCCTTCGGGTAGGCCAACCTCTTCGCCGTAGGTAACGAGTGTTGCGTGAGGACGCTCCTTGTATATAAGGTCGTAGTTTGGAGTCTTTGCCATTGCAATGGCATCGTCTTCAGGACGTCCGCCAATTCCCCAACCATCGAGGATTACTAAAAGTGACTTGCCGGTTTTCATGACGGGGGGAGGTTTTTTGCTTTGGCGGCGAAGGTACAAAGGATCAGGAACGTCGTATCAATCTGAATTCTAAATTTTGAGCTTTAACTCCTATCCTCTAAGTTGCAGGAGAATGCGGGTTAAATGTGCCCTAGAAGAAGGCTGAAAAGGGAAGAATTATGATTTCGCTTGGATTTGCCGCCAAACCTTAACTTTTCTGTAGCAATCCACATCACCATGGGGGCGTTTTGTAGGTGATGTTTTTGTGACCTTTACGGGTGTAATCGTCTAATTAACAGTCGTCCGGCTATCAAAAGGGAGTTCAAACCCAGCTGGATTCACGGTTGCTTTCTATTTCCTTCGGGAATTTAGCTAACTTTAGTAACCTAAATAAGTATCCCATGAAAACGCTTCTAATCATCTCACTAGCTATCTTCAGCAACCTATTCCCACAGGCTGATCAAGCCCCGATGGCGTTAGACGATGTCTGCCGGGCAATTGGTAGCGGCAACGTTGCTGAGCTCTCCGCTGTAATGGACGAGGAGGTACAGTTAACCATCCTGGATAAAGAGGATTTCTATAGCCGCGACCAAGCGGCCGCAGAGCTCAAGTCCTTCTTTACCGCAAATACGCCTTCTAGCTTTGGCAAGGTGCATCAGGGCGCTTCTAAATCTGCCGATGCAGAATACTGCATTGGTACACTTGCAACGGCTAAGGGGCCGTTCCGGGTTTACGTTTATGTTGCGAAAAAACCTGCCGGTGTGTTACTACAAGAAATTCGCTTCGAGCGAGAGTAAAATAGGCTGCTAAAACTTTTTAGTTTTAACTAACCGCCGCTTCGATGATACTCGAAGCGGCGGTTTTCTTTTTTGAGATTAACCAGTTCATTGTCCGCCCTTCTTCCGTTGTCCGCTACTTCCCTACCGTTTGCTAAATACTTGCCTTTGAGTCAAATCTTCCGGCGCTTCCCGGTGTTACATTTGTACCTCTAAGAAAAGATGACCTCCTTTCAATTATTTTGGATTATAAACATCGCACAGAAAAAGAAACGCGACGCACACAGAGCTTTGAGATTTAACAAATAAACGCGCGCGTCAAAAGTATCCCCGCTGAACATTTTGGTCATCGCTACACCCTTCCCCGTAGTAGTAATAAGGCACCTTCCCCGCCGCCCACCCGCTATCACATCGCTGGTATTGAGGAACAGCCTCTTGTTCGCATCCTTCTGTGCGAAAGAGAAAGAGTCTGCACGCTCCGGGTATGTCTCCTAGTATCAGTTTTTCATCATTTGGTGGTATTGGCCCCCCTATGGCCTTACCAACCACTACACGCTTAACCTATATGAATTTCATTTTAAACCAAACCCGCGGTATGCTTTTGCCGCTTCTTTTCCTACTAGCCTCTCTTTCCTTAACTGCTCAAAAGTCTAATCTTTTCCGCCCCGCCACTAACAAGGCTGCGGCAGAAAACCTTGTGGGGAAAGAACTCCGGGACTACGGACTCCTGGAGGTGGACGCTGAGGACTACTCCCAACTACTCGCTGATGCTCCGGAAAGCTGGGAACTCGAAATTCCGGCTACTCCGGGTCTGAATGCCAATTTTAAACTCGTACTCGAACGGAATGATTTTTTGCGTCATGATTTCATCCTGCGCCTGGCAACTGATAACCGTATTGTTTCTGCCATCAACCTCGGAGAACATTATACCGGTATCATTGCTGGTGAACCCAACAGCCGGGTAGCCCTTTCGCTGCTTGATGGAGAGCTCACGGCAACTATTTCCCGGGCCGACGGCTCCCGCCTGGCGCTGGGGAAAATACAGAACCAAAGTGCTAAGTCTTCACAAATTAGCTACCTAATCTTTCCCGATGCTCAGCTTGCTGAAGCTCAAGAATTTGATTGTGGTACTGCCGACAGTGGAATGCCCTACTCCGCGAAGGAACTTAGTTATCCCGTAGACCAAAAAACCGATGTAGGTTGTATTGATGTCTACTTCGAGATCGACCACGATATTTTTACCGACAAGGGCTCCGTTGATGCGGCTGCGCAGCACCTGGCGGCAAACTTCAATGAAGTAGCTGCGCTGTACTCCGAAATTGGAGTTAATCTTCGGATCAGCGAAATCCTGGTTTGGAATCAACCAAGCCCTTACAGTGGCACAAGCAGCAGTGCTTTGCTAACACAGTTCCAGTCTGTCCGCACAAGCTTTAATGGTGATGTTGCCCAGCTTGTTAGCTATCAGGCGAGTGGCGGAATTGCCGTCTTGGATGGGCTCTGCCATCCGTGGATTGCTGCCCGGATGAGTTTCTCCAGTATTGCTTCCAATTTTGCTGCAGTACCCGTCTACAGCTGGTCTACCATGGTAATTGCACATGAACTTGGTCACCTGCTCGGTAGTCAGCATACTCATGCTTGTGTCTGGAATGGTAATAATACGGCCATTGATGGTTGCGCCGGTATTACCGAAGGCCTGTGTGGCACGCCTGGCATTCCGGCCCAGGGTGGTACCATCATGTCTTATTGCCATCTGCGGCCGCAAGGCATCAACTTTAACTTCGGCTTTGGCACTCAGCCATCCGCAGTAATCGCAAACCGGGTGGCGGCGGCACAGGGTTGTGTGCAGGCAGTCTGTTCTTCCCCACCCGGCGGCGATGATGACGATGATGACGACGATGACGACGACGACGATGATGATGACCCCGTTCAGGAACCTATTAGTTGTGATCAGCAAACCGTTTTCGTTAACCTAACGCTGGACGACTTTGGCATGGAAACCACCTGGATGATCAAAACCGAAACAGGAACCGTAGTGGCGACCGGAGGCCCTTATCCCAAAAAGAAAAAGGGGCGCACTTATCGAGATACCGTCTGTGTGATTGATGGTTGCTATGTATTCGAAATCAACGACTCCGACGGAGACGGTATCTGTTGTACCTACGGCCAGGGGCGCTATGTTCTGAAAGATACCCTGGGTAACGTAATTGGCTCCGGTGGTAACTTCGATACCCTTGAGGTAATAGATTTCTGCCTTCCCGAAATGGAAGATGATGACGATGATACTGACAGCTGTGACGTGATTAGTTTCGTGGAAAACCCCGTAGTTACCTACGGTACCAACCAGGACGCGGGAACGGTTAGTGTGATTGATGATGGGAACGGTATTCTCCTGGAGAACAACGCCTGGAAAGGCATTGAAATCGACTACGAAATGACGCCAGAAACTTGGGTCTCGTTCTGGTTCCGATCCACAAAAATAGGTGAGGTACACGGTATTGGGATGGATGATAATGCAGTCCTTTCCTCTAACCGGACCTTTAAACTTTATGGTACCCAGGGTTGGGGGCTTGGTGACTTTAATGTCTATTCTGGAGACGGAAACTGGCAACACTTTCAGATTCCTCTGGGGCAGTTCTACACCGTTGAGGCAACTTACCTCTTCTTTACGGCAGACCACGACGTTGGTACCCGCGATGGCAATAGCTACTTTCGGGACGTAGTGATCACTGAAGGCGCGCCCTGCGGGCCCGCAGCTTTGCCACCAACGCAGGGGCTCGTTCCTGCTTCGGATCCCGATGTTCGGCTTACGCCCAACCCCGCCAACCTCCAAATCAATATCGACCTGCCGGAAACCAAAGGCACGGTGAACTACGAAGTGATTGACCTCACTGGGCGTAGCCTCAAGCAGGGAGCCTTCGCAAATGGTAAGACGTCGTTCTCCGTAGAAGACCTGCCCAATGGATCTTACATCTTCCGCTATGCTGGAGACTCCGCTAAAGGTAGTAGGCGGTTTGTAGTTGCTCGCTGATAAGTTATTTACGGCGTATTATCTTCTCACGAAGAGCCCGGGCTGGCCTGCATTGCGGCCGGCCCGTGGTTTATTCCGGCCGATGCTCACTCCGTGAGCGAGCGGTCTGCGGGCCCTCCGGGGGCGCAGTAAATGCCGCTGGTTTTCTCTTAGGATCTGGCGAACCCGGAGGGTTTGCCAACCGCTCGCACCCGGAGGGTGCTTCGACCGGGAATCACTTCACCCGCCGCCAAAACCGTCGCCACCGGTTGTCCAGCACGCCCATTACATCCTCCGTGAAAACGTAGCCGACCAGCTTGTCTCGCTTGCCGAGCACGGTAGCGCCGTATACATTGGCTTCTACAATACGTTCGGTGACAGAGAGGAGCCCTTCTTCTGGGGCAGCGGTGATGAATTCGGCTTCGCAGTACGGAGCGACAATCTCATCGTCTGAGC
>CAYPIM010000077.1:0-24848 GCA_964410795.1 uncultured Lewinella sp.
GAAAAGCAAAGTTAGCAAAGATTTTGGCGAGCACGCAGGTGCAAGGAAAGGTCTTAGGTATAATGTTGAAAATTAGCGTTCATTCTAACTTCACAACCTCACCTTGCACCTGCGGCCGCGCCTTTGCTTAGATTGATAGATTAGTAGATGTGATAGGTTGATAGATTAGCGAGAAGTATTGTTAATAAAGCCGCGCGTAGTACCCAACCGACAACCGACTAAGGCGTCCGAACCCGAGTAGTTTCTTGGATCCAGCAGCCGACGGTAAAGCGATCGCCTTCCTTTATCCCTCGCGAAAAAATATCGGATTTCGACGGCATATACTGAGCATACCGGTTAATTAGGGCATTTGCCTTACCAGCCAGTGAAGGATCAATGCGCTTGGCTTGTTGCCATTTATCGATGGCCGGCCAGGTGACGATCTGGGAGTCGAATCCAGTGCCGGGGCCGCATAAGGGGCCGGAGCTGGCGTAAAGGGTGCCGATCAACATGTAGGGTTCGCCCGAGGTCGGATCAGCCTTAGCGGCCTTGCGCGCAAATGCCCGCGCCTGGCCGAAGTTGCGCTTGTGGCTGTAGTAGACTTTGGATACATACATATAGTAGCGGCCTTTTTTTTCTGCTTCCTCCGCGCCTTCGGCGGCGGCGGTGAAAAACTCGATGGCACAGTTGTAGTCACTGGCTTCCAGGCAGTCAAAAGCTTTCTTTAGGTCAGAGGGGCCGGAAACAGGAACGCGACAGTTGGCCTCGTACGCCTGTTTGAGTTCGTCGAATTCCGTTGTCCCTTCCGTACAGCCTCCGTAGCGGAGGCGGGAGTAGGCGGTTAGAATGGCATCGCAATTCGTCGGGTCGGCTTTGTAATCGGCGTAGTATTGGTTAATGAAATACTGGCAGTCGTAAAAGCCCTGAACGGTTTCAAAGTAGCGGAGAGTTTCGGGTGCGTAGTTGTCAATGGCTTTCCAGGGCTCACAGTCTGCTCCACTACATTCTTCCATCCCTTTGGCGAGGCGTGCTTTCAGGGCGTCAGTGATCATTTTAGCTTCTGCCACTTCAATTTTACCCTCGCGATGTTGCTCTACGAGGAGCTTGGACATTGGGTTGATGACGAAGTAATTTAGCTTTTTCGGCCCATCGATCTCAATACTCTCCTTGAAAAGGGCGTAGATCTCGTCGTCGGTAGCGGAGCCGGGATAGGTGTAGTAGCTGTCAAAACCCTGGATGGCAGCCATGTAGCCATCTCCTGGGTAGCAGCGCCGGGCTTCCTGGTAAAGCATCAGGATGGAGTCTCCGTAGGCCTTTTTGTTTTCAGGCATTTTTTTGAGGAGTGCGTTATAGAATGCAATACCGTCTGTGTAAACAGTGGCGCGCTTTCCGTCGGCAGCGGGGCTGGTAGCGTACACCTTACGCCACATTTTTATCGCCTCTTCCGGTTCTCCAGCCTTGATCATCTGGCGATAGATTACATAATTAGTCTCGGCATCATCCGGATTTGGCGCATCGGTGAATTTACCGCAGGGGCTTAGATCTTCTGCCGGACTGGGCTTGGGCGTTGTAGTTTGAGCAGGTTTAGTCTCGGTGGTTGCGGGGCCGGCGGCTTTAGGTGTGCAAGCGAAGATCGCTAGGGCAAATAAGCCGCAAATTAGGATTCGAAAGCTTGAGAGATGGTTCATAAGTAGCCTGTAAATTGGTTCTGTATAGTATAAAGATGCAAAAGCCTGACGATGTTGGTGAGTAGGGGGAAGAAAAACGTATTATTTTTGCGGCTCAATTGTCAGAGCTTTAACGTGACGGGGCAAATTTAATGCCTCGTTCGTTCTTTGTCTTTCATCAGTCCCCAACTATCCAAAATGAAAAAGCATAACTTCTTCGCCGGCCCGGCGATCCTTCCCGCTCCCGTTCTGAAACAGGCCGCTGAGGCTGTAACCGACTTTGATGGTATGGGCCTGTCAATTCTGGAAATCAGTCACCGCTCCAAAGAGTTCGTTGCTGTACTTAACGAAGCCGAGGCCCTTGCCCGTGAACTTCTTAGCGTCCCCGAAGAGTACGCAGTGCTCTTTCTTACCGGAGGCGCTAGCTCTGAGTTTTACCTCACAGCAATGAACCTGCTCAACGAAGACGAAACCGCAGGCTACATTGATACCGGAGCATGGTCTACCAAAGCGATCAAAGAAGCCAAAATGTTTGGTGGTGTAGAGGTAATTGCTAGTAGCAAAGACCAAAACTTCAACTACATACCCGACAACATCAAGGTGCCCTCGGGCCTCAAGTACGTCCACATCACCAGTAACAATACCATTTCCGGTACCCAGTTTAAAGAATGGCCCGATACGGATACGCCGTTGGTAGCAGATATGTCTTCAGAGATATTTAGCCGCCCTTTGCCACTGGATAAATTTGGCGTCATCTTTGCCGGTGCTCAGAAAAACTTGGGCCCCGCTGGTGTTACACTGGTAATCATTCGCAAAGACCTGCTCGGCACGGTGAAACGTCAGATTCCTACCATGCTTGATTACCGTACACATATTGCTAAGCAATCCAGCTTCAACACGCCCCCCGTCTACCCGATTTATGTGTCGATGCTGACCATGCGTTGGGTAAAAGAAAACGGTGGGGTAGAGGCAATGGAAAAAAGAAACGCAGCTAAAGCTAAGTTGCTTTATGACGAGATTGACCGCAATCCTAAATTTAAAGCATCAGTGGAAGCGGGCACTGGCCGCAGTGTTATGAACGTCTGCTTCTTGCCCACGAATCCGGATGATCTGGAACCGTTTGTTGAAGCCGCCTCTGCCGCTGGCTGTGTGGGCATCAAAGGCCACCGTTCGGTCGGTGGTTTCCGGGCGAGTATCTACAACGCAATGCCGATTGAAAGCGTACAGGTGCTGGTAGACGTTATGAAGGCGTTCTAGATTCAGTTGTCAGTTGTCAGTTGTCAGTTGTCAGTTGTCGGTTAAGCCAGCGGACAACCGACAACTGACAACTATTAACCGACAACCGACATTCGTCGAACTATTTCCACCGTTCGTCGACAAACAGAATGTTCAGGCGTTATCGTCTTGTTAAATAAATTGTTTCTGGCTATCTTACGTGTCCTATCCAGCAAACCCCTATCTAATGTCTTCTCTTAAAAAACGCTTGTTTCCTATTGCACTTGTTGTTTTACTTATCCTTAGTGGTCTAAGTTTTGGCTACTTGGTTGGCCAAAGCCAGCAAGCTAAGGCCGAGCAGGCACAGGGCCAATTCCAAATGATGACGGAAAAGGTGCAAGCCCAGGCCAGTGGAGCACTGGTCAATAAAGGTGCGGATGCTGTACGCCGCATACTGATAAAATGATAACGAAAATAAACCGCTTCAAAACAGCCCGCTTCGCTTCTGCGTTGCGGGCTGTTTTGTTTTGGGTGGGAAATAAATAAACCATGATTTTTGACCACCTTATTTAATTCCCCTGCCTTACAGGGTTTACCTTCGTAAAAAAATAAATGACTACCTACCTTGCCCTCCTTTGCGACCTCGATGGAACCCTAGCTGATACGGAGCCTCAACACTGTGCTGCCTGGCTTGATATGTTACGAAAAGAGTATCATCTGGAATATGATGTACACTGGTTTGAGCAATGGATTGGGACAAGTGACCGGGTGGTAGCAGATTGGCTGATTGAAGCCCATCAACTCAGTGTTACCCAACAGGAAATGATTGATGGTAAGCAGGCCCGCTTTCATGAGCTGGTACGGGAGTCGGGCGCTGGTTTTCCGGGCGTTGCGGAGGAGCTGGCTAAAATTCAGGAATATTTTCCCCTCGCGATTGCAACCAATAGTGGCCGGAAGGATGCCGACGTTGTCGTACCTGCTTTGGGCCTGGATCGTTTTACTAAAGTGATTGTTACCGCTACCGATGTTGAAAACCTGAAGCCTGCTCCGGATATTTATCTGCTTGCAGCGAAGCGCCTGAACGTCCACGCTACTGCTTGCATCGCCATCGAAGACAGCAAGCCGGGAGGAGAAGCCGCTAAGGCTGCTGGTTGTTACCTCATCGGCTTGAACGACGGGGTGAATATGGCGGATGAAATCATCCACAACAACGCCAAAGCGTTGGCCCGGGCCCGGGAAATTTTAGGTACTGTTTATGTGTAAACCCACTATTACCAAACAATCGGTATTTGCACATTGAACGACTTCAATACGTGATTAGAGTCTCTCGTATCGGCAGCACATACTAATGCTATTGGCTTACCGTCTTCAATATATAGTTGTGGCCTTTCCAGGTGAAGGACCTTTTGTGTTTCTCCGTTGGCCCATTTAATTTCTAAGGTAGATAATAGTGGGGGGCTAGATAATTGCCAGTCAAAACCATCTTCTGACTCAAAGAGTACTAAGGCCCGACCTGCATCCGTAAATGCTCCGTGCATATCCTTAACGATTGCTCGGTATTTTCCTTCCTGGTGCCAAACGTAAGGGTCTTCAGCAGGGAAATCATAATTCTTTGCCTGGAAAACGGGTTTGTCATATTTCTTAAACGGGCCAGTTGGGTGTTGTGAAGTCGCAACGCAGTGCACCACCGGGCCTCCCCAAACTCCAGGCTTTCTTTTGCCAACAGCTTTGTAAACCATTAAATATCCCCCTTCGGGGCGTTGGGTAACTGATGGGTTACTAACCATTAGCGCGTCCAATGAATTTTCATCCGCACTTACATCAATAAGTGGTTTGTCGGATCTAACCCAAGGGCCATTAGGTCCGTCAGCAACAGCAACACCGATTCGTTGGTTATTCCGATGAATGGGGTTTAGCTTTTCGTTACCAGGAGATGAGGTTACTTTACCATCTCCGGTATTCCCCATGTAGTACAAATAATACTTTCCTGCAATCTTTTTTACGGTAGGATTATGCGTACATAGCCCATCCCAGTAGTTATTCCCCCTTGCCGGAAGTGCAATGTCTTTGAATTTAAAAGGCCCCACAGGAGTGCTGGAAACAGCGTGAGCAATTTCAGAGTTAGTAACCCATGCCCAACCGAGGTCTTTTTTCCAACGTGAATAGAACATGTGGTATAATTCGTCATCACCTTTAACCACAGAACCTCCCCAGATACTCCACTGGTCGTCTTCAAATTTTGAATGAAGAGCAACAGGGCCTAGTTGCAGCCGAAAGCTATCCTGAAGGTCAATGTCCACAGTAAGGGCTGTTTCCTGGGAGCCTGTGCTACCATTACTGCAACCAAAGAAAGCCAGTAATAGGAAGAATAATAACGCGTAGATTTTCATGCTATATCCGTTTTGCCCCTGGTTGCTTCATCATCTCTTTTAGCTCCGTTAAATGCTTTTCATAAACACCTCTGGGGGTCGTATTAAGTTTTGTGCAAATGGCTGCTGCTTTTCCTACTATTTCACCCATCATCCCACAGGTTTTCATTACCCGGACCGGACCTAAGCCTTCTCTGCTTACACTTATGTTGCGGCCGGCCATAAACAGGTTGCTTATGTTACGACTATAGAGGGCACGATAGGGCGCCCAGTAAGGGCCTTCATAGTCATATCCTTTTCCGGTGGTGGCAAAGGAAATGAATTCTTGTCCTTTCAGATCCTTATCGTAAGATTCGTGCGGGGTGTGCACATCAATTCCCCAAGAACAGGGGAAGGCACCATCGAGGAATGCTACTTGATCCCTGAACTCGTTTGCGGTCAGGATGATGTCGCCCATAAGGCGCCTTGATTCTCGCTTACCCGAGATAAATGCTGACCATCCTAAACGGTGGTTGGGGTATAGTTTGTCTACATTCTTTAGCGCGTCCCAGGCACCATACATAGCCCTGAAATTCAGATCTCTGATCAGCTCAACATCGTTGATTGGGTCTTTATCAAAACCGCTTTCCCAGAACCACCCGCCAAGGTTGCCGAGTGGATCTTCAGGACCCCATTGTGCTTTATAGCCTTCCCTTCCCGGGAATGGTTTGTCGGAGAGATCTATCGCCCAGGGGCAATGGGGGAAAGGTTGTTCTACCTCGCCAATGTCGCAGGCAATGGTTAGGGCAGCCTTGTCTTTACATTCACACTTAAGCACTTCTTCTTCGTTCGCAGCGTCCATAACGTTCCACATATTGGAAGACCCCATGAAGCCTGAACTGGAAATATCATAATCGGCGCCTGCAAGGAAGCCTACCGTGGCGTCTCCCGTACAGTCCGCAAAGAAGCTACCGCTTATTTGGGTTTGTACTGAAGTGCGTGTACTCTGAGCAATTACTGCAGTAATGGTATTGTTTCTGTGAACTACATCAACAACGCGTTCCTCGAGAAATAAGGTAATTCTGGGTTCTTTTTTTACCACTTCTAATTTTCGTTGGTCATCGTACGAACTGCCCAGCCTTGCATTTCGAGTGCCGTATTGACCCCGGTCTATAACATCCGGACTGATCTCGTCCACAATTTCTCCAATGTGCGGGAAGGGCTCTTGCCTTGTGTGGCCTTCGGGCCAAACCCGAACTTCGGAGCTTCCATTACCTCCTAAAACAGGGCGGTCTTGAATCAGGGCTACGGTTAACCCGTTTCTTGCAGCGGATAAAGCGGCACAAGTGCCCGCAAAGCCTCCTCCACTTACCACTAGGTCATATTTTCCTCCATTCTTAGGTTTTGCCGGAAGGCCAAGAAGCTCCCTTCTGAATTTGGTGAGGGCCTGAACATCATTTACCGGCTCGAATTCAAGGTCCTTACAAAATAGAATAGCCTCACATCTACCTTCAAAGCCCGTAAGGTCATGTAGTGCTAGCTGACAATTTTTATTTACTTCTACAACGCCTCCGTCGTGCCAATGCCATTCTGCGCCTTTGGTGCCAAAGGTCTCACTTACCGGGGTTCCGTCAATAAGTAGTTGAAACTTTCCGGGCGCGCCAGGGGCCTTCCAGGGGGCTACCCAGTCCCTTGTACGCACCCAGACTCTGTATTTTCCAGATCCCGGAAAGACAACTTCAGTTGTCGCATTTTCTACAGGGTGCCCCAACCCGTGAGCTAGTAGATAAGGGGACCCCATTTTATCCATTGATTGTTGATCAAGCTCCCAGCCTCCCTGGTTAGAAAATTGTTCAGCCTCAATGAATAGAAAGTCGCCTGAGCGCTTCTTTTCTGAAGTCTTAGCTCCAGAAAGAAATGAAGGAGCCAGTAAAAGCAATGTCGCTTTTCCTGCGGTGTTAACGAATTGTCTTCTTTTCATTGCATTGCCGATTTAGAGATACAAGATTACCGCAAAATTATAGCGCTACGAGCCCTAATACTGCGCTGTATGGCTTGATCTGTTGTGTAAAAGAGTATAATCAGCAGCCTGACGCATACGGGCGCGGCCGCAGGTGCATGGTAAGGGACGCCGTAAAAACATGAGTTATCCCGAACTTTGGGTAGTGTTTTGGGAGTTTCCTAAATTTACAAGCTGGATTGTAGCAAAAAAAGCGATCAGCGATCAGCATTCAGGCAAAACTGCTCTGAATGCTGATCGCTGATTGCTGAAATTCTTGCCAGCCACTACAAAACATGGCAATTCATTCAAATAATTAGGTATGACTCATGTTTATGAGGCATCCCTAAGCCTCCGGCAAAACACTAAGCAGCCACGGTCGCTCAGTACAAGGGTCGGTGCTCAGGATTCGTTCCCGCAGTTGCTCAAGACCTTTGCTGTCTCCCGGGACGAGGCGGATAACCGCGTTGGCGAGTTGAAAAATATTCCGATAATTCTGGAGGTGGTAGCCCACGCGCTTCCTACGGGTAAGTAGCTTTCTGGTACTGCCAATGTGAGAATGAAGCAGGGTGTAACTGTCTTGCTTGAAGTAAATCTTAAGCTGCATTACCCGAGCCGTCAGGTGGTGGATGAAGTCCTTGAAATCTGCTTGTTGCAGATAAAACAAAGCTTCTCCATCCTGGCCCGTGGCGAGCGCGAGCCGGGCGCGGCTGAGCGCGAGCACTTCATTGCCTCCTTTTTCTGGCAAGTCTCCCTGGTGATTATCAAGGAAATCTGCAGCCCATTCAACTTCTTTGAGGCGAATAGCTAAGCCTAAAATATTATTGAAGGCAAAGATGCTCAGCCGCCCCCGATCGTGAAGTAGGCCTAGCTCAAGACCTAGTTTATACAGGATGAAAGTCGCCTCAATGGCCGGTTCAGACCCAGTGTTTGCACGCCTGAGACCATAATTGATGACCATTAGCAGAAGGTTCCTGCGGTCGTCAGACGGCAAGCGATGATGAAACTCCACCAAACGATCAGTTACCTGGGTAAAGGCCGTTTCGGCCTTGGTTGGTTCGTCCAATTGCAAACGGGCTACCAGGTAAAAGAGACGGATGAAAGGGTCGTCCCGGTAAGGCTTACGATTGGCGGCTTCGAGGATGTGGTCGAAGCGCGGAATCTCATAATTGTCGTTCGTTTTGTGCAATCGCTGGTGAGCGATTGTCATACAAGCTTGTCTTAGCCGGAGGGCGACTATGTATTTTTCAAGATTATATTCCGGCGTTAAGTAATCCACTTTACCTCCCCGCGAAGCAGCGAGGTCCAGGTCGTATTGGTCCACCGCAAACTGGTATTCGAGGTGTAAGCGATCGGTTCCTTCAATAGGGCTGGCCCGGTAGCGCTTGAGCCTGGTACGACGATGATCGTCCAGGTCGCGTTCCCGGTAAGCCTTCATTAGGTAGGCGTTCGGGGCGTTGTCGTCTCGGTTAAAGGTATCCCAGGCAAGAAAAGCCTCCAGCCGCTTAAGAAGCTGGTGTTCCAGTTGACGATGTTTTGCCGGATCGAAGACCGGGTTTTCAGGGTAAATGGCGGCAAATTCTGTTTCTGGAGATGGTAATTCCTCGTTTTCCCAGCGCAGTTTAAAGAGTCTGCGGCAGTCTTCCCGACGGTTGTGCAGGTCGGCCTGAAGCCATAGCGTAACACGTTTTGCTTCCGGGAGACTTAAATTGTGGATGATCTGCTGAAGTAGGGACAATGCTCTAGGGTTTTAACTTTAAACAATAGTACTAACTATTTTGCAAATATTGCTTTTAAATAATCACTTTGCATCCTGCGTGCGCGCCAAATAGTTTCAACAAAGAGGTTTAACTGTATTTGATTTCTGTCCCTCAGTACCTGATCATTGTAAAGTCAAAGAATTCTTCCTCTAGAGAATTCCGCTTTAAGGAACGTCGGTTATCAAATTGGTGCTCCAAAACAAATGAACTCTTACTCCCATGCGTATTCTACTTATCTCACTTATTTTTCTCTTTACTGCCTGGTTGCCCGGGCAGTGCATCAGTGTACAAATCGATTCCGTCTTTTGCCTCGCCAACGGAGAGTATGGCATCTTCTACGACGTAGAAGGTACCGGAGAGGCCGGCTGGGTCCTGGAAGGCTACGACGTCAGTGGCAGCTATTTCACGGACGAAATTCGTGAATTAACGCGGCTCTCGGGGTTCTCCACCACCCTCGTATTCCGCGATGCTGTTGAACCGGATTGTATTTTTGAAGTGGATATAGCACGTCCGGATGGGTGCGGCTTTACTGACCCTTGTACCGACGCTGCACTCCTTTTGCAAACCTTACCCGGAAGTTGTGGGAGTGGCATACGAGCTGTTGTTTTCTCACCACAGCCTGCTGATTCTATTTTGGTGTTTGATGAAAATGGCAATGTTGTAAGGGAGAGCGGAATACCAAACAATCCGGAATTGCCGAACTTTGTGGACTTTCCTGATCTCTCGCCGGGTACCTACACGGTCGTTTTACTCGGTTCTAATGGATGTGAGCTAACGGCGACGATCGTGGTTACCGATGGCTCCGCTGGTTGTGGCTCCATCACGGGGGAAACCTGGCTGGATACGAACGAAAACGGAACTCGAGAAGAAGATGAGCCTTACCTGGCGGGCGTAGAGGTTCGTCTTTTGAGAGCTTCAGACTTCAGCTTTGTGTCCTCCCAAGAGGTAACGCCAAGCGGCTACTTCTTCTCGGATGTTGCGGTAGGGGACTATGTTTTACAATTCACTACAGAAGGAAGGAATAACCCAACAGGCTACCAAGTGGGAGAAGACCCGACAATCGATAATGATGTAAGTGCAGACTTCGTGACGGAAGCAATTACCGTTGGTGTTGATGAGGTCGTAGAGAATATTGATGGAGGGTTTCTTCCCTTTACCGCTATCGGCGACGTTGTTTTTGAAGATTTTAACGCTAACGGCCAACAGGATGCTGGCGACGCAGGTATCGCAGGTGTCGTAGTTAACCTGTTGAGTGGCGTAGGCGACGTTCTCCGCACGACCACTACTGGCGGAAATGGCTTCTACCAATTTGTGAGCCTCACGCCGGGTGCGCAATACATAGTAGAGTTCGAAAGCCCCGCTGGTTTTGAGACGACACCATCTGATCAGGAGGATGATATTACGGACAGCGACGCAGACGAAACCACCGGTCAGAGCGATGTGGTCATTCTTGAGCTTGGAGAGTTTAACTCCACGATTGATGCCGGCTTTTACCAAACAGGATCTATTGGCGATTTTGTCTTCTTTGATGAAAATGCTAACGGGCTACAAGACGCTGGTGATCCTGGTGTTGAAGGCGTGGAAATTAATCTATTAGCAGCGGGTACTACTGTCATTGCGACAACAACCTCTGACGAAAACGGATTCTATGAGTTTACGGATTTAGTCCCTGGAGTATATTCTGTCGAGTTTATCGCTCCGACGGGGCTTGAACTCACTTTCAGTAACCGTGGGGGTGTTGGCGAGGACAGCAACCCGGAACCAACAACTGGTAGAACCGACAGGTTCACGCTCCTTTCCGGAGAGAATGATGCGACAATTGACGCTGGCTTCCGTGTTGGAGGCTGCTCCGTCATCATAATTTCCGACGATGCCACCTGTAGCGGAGAGAACAATGGTTCAGCCTTCGCTGATCCAAGTGGGCAAGAACCCTTCTCTTTCCTTTGGAGTAATGGTGCTACCTCCCAAACCATTGAAAACCTCGCGCCGGGTGTTTACTTCTTAACCGTTACGGATGCAGACGGCTGTGTAACCGAGAGCGTCATTGCTATTGGAGAGTCTTCCAGGATGGCGGTTGAAATTGAAGAAGTTGGAAGCAGCTGTGAAGATATCGAGCATTTTCTGGTAGCTACAGTAGTAGGAGGAACGGCTCCTTATACGTATGAATGGAACGGCAATGGTATCCCTACTTGTCAGAGCACCTTATGCGCTGATCCAGAACCGGGGCAGTATGTCCTCACCGTTACCGATGCGAATGGCTGTACAGTAACTACTTTGTATACCGTGACTGAAGGTGGAATTTCGATCAACTTCTTCGCACCATTTTACCTTGCCTGCGACGGTGGCCCAGTGACGATCTCTGTAGGAGACTCTACGGATTATGAATATACCTGGGTTTCCCCTTCCGGCATCTCTATCAGTGGCCACACCATCGAAGCTACTGAAATTGGAACTTATACTGTTTCCGGAACTTCGCCCGACAATGACTGTGATGTCTCGGGAGAAGCTTTAGTACTTGCTGCGCCAAGCCTTGGAGACATTCGCCTGGAAGTGATCGACTCTTCCGAATGTGGCTTTGGTAATTGTGTGTACCCTATAACCTCTGGTGAGAACGATATAAACATAGTCCGCTATACCTGGTATGGCCCTGCTGGAAACGTCATACAAACAGAACGCTTTTTGTGTACGCAGGAGTCGGGACTCTTCATCCTGGTGGCTGAAGGAGCCTGCGATACAGTTACGCTATCGATTGAATTAAATACCGGCACGGAATGTGCCGACCTGAATGGTACTGTCTATATCGATGATGCAGGAAACTGTAGCTTCGATGCCGGAGACCTCCCCGCTGAAGGCATCCTGGTCCACATCGCAAGTACGGATGGTACCCGAAACTACTTCGCGATCACCGACGAAAATGGTCAGTATGGCCAGGAGGTAGAAGCAGGAGACTATACGGTCACGCCAATAACCGACCCAACCCGCCCCTTCGGGCAGTGTGACCCGGCAACGACCGTTACGGTGGTAGCTGGCCAGCCCAACCAGGCGGACGCCTTCCTGCCGGTCTTGCTGAGTTGCCCACTCCTTACGGTAGATGTATCCATGCCTTTCCTACGCCGTTGCTTCCTTAGCTGCGCCTACATTGAATACGAGAACGAAGGTTCGGCCGTAGCTGAGGACGCACAACTGGTTGTTACGCTTGACCCCCTGTTCATCGGCGTTGACCCGAGCATCGTTCCGTCCATGATCGATGGCAATACCTATACTTTTGACCTGGGCGACCTGCCACCTTTTGCCAGCGGTCGTATTTACTTCAACTTCACCGTTAGCTGTGATGCCGATCTTGGCCAGTCTCACTGTCTGGAGGCAACCATTACGCCCAACGATATCTGCAACGAGCCAGACGACTGGAACGGAGCCCTTGTAAGTGTAGATCCTGGTATGTGTGACGGGAATGAAGTCTCCTTCCGAATCGCGAACATCGGAGACAATACAATGTCCGTTCCCCTTAGTTACGTAGTGGTGGAAGATGGGATCATGATGACGCCAGTACCAGTGGTGGTGGAAGAACTAACGGCGGAAGAAATCTTAACGATTACCTTGCCCGCTGATGGACAAACGTACCAGGTAATCACCAACCAGGAGCCCAACGCGCCTGGCTCAGAAACACCTACCGCCTTACTGGAAGGCTGTACTGGAAGCACGGTTAATGGCGGGACCACTGGTTTTGCTAACATCTTGTCTTTAGGCAACGGATTCCCATGGGAGGCCATCGTTTGCCGCGAGAACGTTGGCGCCTACGACCCCAACGACAAGAATGGTTACCCTCTTGGCCACGGTGCGGAGAACAACATCGCTCCGGGAACTGAATTGCTATATGCTATTCGTTTCCAGAACACAGGTACAGACACGGCCTTCAATATTGTAATCAGCGATACGATCAGTGAAGCATTGGACCTGAGCACCTTTAAGGCCGAATCTTCCAGCCATGATTACACGGTCAGTATCGATAGCCAACGCGTGGTGACTTTCACCTTCGCCAACATCATGCTGCCCGATAGTAACGTCAACCTCCTGGCCAGCCAGGGTGTCGTTAACTTTAGCATCGACCATAATCCTGACCTGGTGGCCGGAGACCTTATCACTAACAAAGCCGCGATTTATTTCGATTTCAACGAGCCAATCATCACGAACCTGAGTCAGCACCAGATTGAGAAGGACGGCTTACCGGTCGGCATCCGCACCCTGCGGGCGCAGGAGATCAGCCTGCGGGTCTTCCCGAACCCTTCAAACGGACTCATTCAGTTAAACGTCCCTAATAATGATGTGAGATTTGATGATGTACTTACGGTGTCGGACCTTTACGGGCGGCAGTTGGCCAAGACTACTTACGGCCAAATTGGTGCCGGGTGGGATGTGCGAACCCTACCCGCAGGTTACTACCTGCTGATGGTACACGACGAGGCAGGCCGGCCACGAGGCCGGGCTGGATTTATTGTTGCTGAATAGCAATGAACAACACTGAGGAGTGAGGGCTGCAGGAGATTTTTCTTCTGTGGCCCTTGTTTTTTCTAATCGTATTGGGTTGAGCGGTTTTGGCGTGATCATTTTGCTCGCCAACTACGGTTAATTCCGTTCAATTGTAACGATAATTCATTATCTTACCAGTACTCAACATCATACGGCGCGAACGCAGGTGCAAAGCGGGGTTTTAAGGCAAAATTCCCTTTACAGTTAACGATGTTCCTCCGGAAAGAAGGGGTAAAGCTGATTCCGAACGCGGAAAGGCAAAGTTTTTTCACCAAAAAGCAAGGTGGAAAAATAAATTGATTAAACATTTAGCCATTCGGGTATAGATTTTGGTAACGTTTTTGATGACTGGCTATTATATTAATCTTTTTTAGTTTCAACAAAATAGAAAAAGTGTCCTTGGCTACTTGTGCTTGAAGTCAGATTATTGTAATGTGGGAGAGTCTGTCTTCCGCGAAACGTTGCCAATAATCTATATCCCATGCGTAAATTAACCCTGCTCTTTTTAACTTTACTTTGCACCTGCGGCCTCGCCTCTGAACTTTCAGCCCAGTGCGTGATCAACGTCACCGTGACGGAAACCGTTTGTTCTGATGACGGTGAACCCGGTTTTTACATTCGCTTCCGGGTGGAAGGGAGTGGAGACTCGCTTTGGAATTCCCCCACACTAGACCTCAGCGGGTTTTATAACCCGAACAACATTTATACCGCCGGTCCTTTCCCAGGAACTGGCCTGGATGATATTCTCTTCCAGGACGTAACCAACCCCGGCTGTTTCACCGTAATTGATCGGGTAGAAGCAGACTGTACCCCTAACAGTTGTGATGATTTTTCCGTTCAGGCTTTCGCCGAAGATCCCTTCTTTTGCGAGAGTGGCGAGATTTGGAATATACAGCCCTTAAATCCTAATTGGCCGGTAGAAGTTGCCATTATTGTTCAGGGGCTGGATACGATGTTTTCAACCCTTACGCCGATACGGCCCTTTATAAATGAGTTTTTTGATGCAGGTTTTTACCAGGTCATCATGACTGATGCTACCGACTGTATTGTTGAAACGGAATTTGTTGTAGAGCCCCATTTTTGCTCTAGTATCGTCGGCCGTAGTTGGCGAGACGATAATAGAAATGGCCTGCAGGATGATCAAGAGACCGTCCCGGTAAATGGGGTGGTTACCCTGATCGGTGCTCAAAATCAGCAAAACTTTTTTGCACAAGTGGATGCTGCCGGCAACTTCCGTTTTGATGAACTCGTCGAAGGAGAGTATCGTATGGTCATTGAAGGCGGCGACGGGCTTAGACTGACGCAAGAAGGAGTGGGCAACGATCCGGCAGCGAATAGTGACTTCGGTCGGGACAATAATTCCACGCCCTGGTTTTTCCTGTCCGGCGGAGAAACCAGAACCGATCTGGA
The DNA here is from genome assembly GCA_964410795.1 of uncultured Lewinella sp. Classification (GTDB taxonomy): domain Bacteria; phylum Bacteroidota; class Bacteroidia; order Chitinophagales; family Saprospiraceae; genus Neolewinella. Next base: position 14,906 of record CAYPIM010000077.1, read on the forward strand.
TGCTGGTTGGCTACCAGAAGCTTGTGACAGCTTAGAAATAAGTGTTGTTGGTGACGAACTCGCTTGTGGGATTCCGCAAGTGCTGGTGGTTGAAGTCTTTACCGGAAGCTACCCCGTCACGATCCAACTGGTTGAAACTACTACGGGCACTTCCCTTGACAGTGTGGAGATTGCTGAACCAGGCCCCGTTCGGTTTGATAATCTTATGCCTGGAATAATAAGGATCATCGTAACTAACAACGAAGAATGTACGTCTTCCACTACTTTTGGGATTCCGGTAGATGGAGGACTGGACGTACCTATTACCCAATCCGGCTCTTTCTGCTTCGGCAATGATGGCCTTACCCTTACGGCTGAAGTTTTCGGTAGCGAAGGTGTTGAATACGCGTATCAATGGTCTAACGGTGCTACAACCCAGTCCATTTCTAATGTATTTGACAATACATTCTACTCTGTAACAGTAACGGACCCGATCAATGGTTGTGAGGGAATAGGAGGTATAGACGCCTTCGGACAGGGAGAAGACAGCTTGTCTTTATTTATAGGGACTTTCATTATTCCCTGCGATGCCGATTCGGTATTGGTGGAACCAGATACGATTATTGAGGGCTTTACTTACGTCTGGACCGACTTGATCAACACAACCATCGAAGGGCCAAGCTTCTACGCTACCGAACCAGGGTTTTATAGCTTAACCGCTACAAATGAAAATGATTGTACCATTTCGGGACGGGCCCGAATCCTTAGTAATAACCTAAATGACCAATTCATAGAGCTGTTTGAATGGAACCAAGACTCTACCTGTGGAGAGCAAACGTGTTTTGGCTTGGAGACTTCGCTCAATCAAAACTCTGAAATTGATTTTACCATTGTTTGGGAAGGCCCCAACGAGGAATTCAATGAACTGGCCAATAATACGCCCTTCCAATTCATCTGTACGCCCTTCCCCGGGCTGTACCAGGTCACGGTGGCCAATGAATGTGATACCATTGTACGGAGCATCTTCGTCGAAGACTTTCTCGGCTGTAGCAGCATCTCTGGCCGGTTGTGGATAGATCAGGCGGCAAATTGTGGCCTGGATGCGGAAGATACACCCGTTCCTGGCAGCGTTATGATGTTCACCGATGCTTCCGGGGCTATCTACTATACAATCACGGATGCACAGGGTAATTGGAGCGTAGAGTTGCCACTTGGCACCTACGTTATTGAGCCCATGCTCAACGTTGGCTCGCCCTTTGGCATGTGCTCGCCACCGGTGTCGGTCGTTTTGGGGAACTCTCCCGTTACCGACGTCAATGTATTCCTGCCCGTGCTGGAGCAATGCCCCCAGCTTGCTACCGATGTCTCTATGCCCTTCCTACGTCGCTGTTTTACCTCTTGTGCCTGGGTTGAGTACGAAAATATAGGCGCAGTTACGGCTGAAAATGCAGAACTAGTCGTTACCCTTGATGACTTCTTTACCAATGTAACCTCAAACGAAGACTTTACCCGGGACGGCACAACTTACATCTTCCAACTGGGAGATTTGCCTCCTTTCGCCTCCGGTCGAATTTACTTCAGTTTCATCGTCAGTTGTGATGCTAATCTTGGGCAAAGTCACTGTATTGAGGCCAGTATTAAACCAGACGAGCCCTGCGGCGAAACTGAAAACTGGGACGGTGCCCTCGTTACGGTTGAGCCACTGGGCTGCGATGGAGACAGTGTTGTCTTCCTCGTGCAAAACATCGGTGAAGCGCAAATGACCGTTCCTCTGAGCTACGTCATCGTCGAAGACGGTATCATGCTTTCGCCGACACCTTTTGTTAATGGCTTACTGGAAACCGGTGAGGAGATGCCGATTGTTGTGCCTGCCACAGGAGGTACTTACCACCTCATCACCAATCAGGAGCCCAACGCTCCGGCAGATTCTATGCCGACGGCGGTCATCGAAGGTTGCCAGATTATTGGAGGTGATAACTTCAGTACCGGTTTTGCCAACATTCTCCCGCTCAATAATGGCCAACGGACGACTTCCATTGCCTGTCGTGAGAATGTGGGTAGTTACGACCCTAACGATAAGAACGGTTACCCACTTGGTTACGACGGCGGAAACATCGCTGAAGGTACGCGACTAGACTACGCCATTCGCTTCCAGAACACCGGTACGGATACGGCTTTCACCGTAGTTATCCGGGATACTATTGCTGAATCGTTGGACCTGGCCACACTCAAATTGGAGTCTGCCAGCCACGACTACACCGTTACGCTGGATACCCACCGGGTACTCACCTTCGTGTTCGAGAATATTCTACTGCCCGATAGCTCCGTAAACCTTGCGGGTAGCCAGGGGGTAGTAAACTTTAGCATTGACCATGATCCTTCGCTGGTTGCCGGAGACCTGATCCTGAACGAAGCCGCGATTTACTTCGACTTTAACGAGCCGATCATTACCAACCTCAGCCGTCACGTAATTGCTAAAGATGGCCTGCCAGTAAGTAACCGCACCGAATACGCTCGCCAGGTGGCGTTCTCCGTATTCCCGAACCCGACCGATGGACGCCTGAACGTACGTATTCCCGAAACTTTCTCGCGGCCTTATGACGTGCTGACAGTGACGGACATTTACGGCCGTGAGCTGGCAAGAACAAACTACGCTTCTGCTGCTAACGGATGGAACCTGGAACACCTGCCCGCAGGCTATTACATGGTGGTGTTGTTTGACGAAAAGGAGCGTGCAATCGGTCGAACCGGATTTGTACGACAGTAGGGAGTTTGGTAATCACATAGTCAGGTTACGAACGAAGTGAGCATCCCTGTGCGGCAGCTACTATTTGACTGCTTGACTATGTGACTATATGACTCTTAGGGCGCGGCCGCAGGTGCAAACATGGTTAAATGTCATGAATAAGCCTGATGGTATGCTTCAACTAATAGCATAGTATTGTGCTTTCACTGCTTGTAAAAACAAGCTTTAGCACCTGCGTGCGCGCTATATTTCTTCAACAAAGGACTTAATCTGTACTTTGGGGATTCGATAATGTTTCTCGTTATTGAGATCGACTAATCGTTTATCGGCCTGTTTACACCCCCTATTATGAAGAAATTACTGATTGCTTTTGCTTGCTTTTTACTTGGTATTGGTCTTTACGGTCAGTGTGAAGTGTCCATAACTGATAGTACCCCGGCCAGTTGCTTTGGGGATTGCGACGGTAGCCTGACGGCGGTCGCGACTGGTACCGGGCCGTTTACTTACATCTGGAGTCATGGTTCGACACAAGCAACTACAACTGGCTTGTGTGCCGGGACTTATGGTGTTACAATAACCGATGCTGATGGCTGTGAAAGTGTTGCGGATAGCACCGTTTCAGCGCCAACCGAAATTCAGGTAACCATTGATGTTTCCAATAATGAGTGTAGTGACCCTGGCCCCGCAAGCGCCAGGGCACGGGTTTCTGGTGGGGCTCCCAACTATACCTTTGTCTGGAGTACCGGCGCAACCACCCCTGACCTAGAGAACGTACCGCCCGGTACCTACTCCGTCACCGCAACGGATGCAATCGGATGTACGGGAGAAGCATCCGTAAGCATTATCGAAAGTCTTGAATTTACCCTGGAAGTGACCAGTACGGCGCTTACTTGCACCGGAGATGAAGATGTCACCCTGACGGCCGTAGCAGAAGGAGAGAGTAGCGGCTACCTTTATTTTTGGAACAACGGGGAAGCTACTGCATCCATTACGGTACCAAGAGGCAGCACTTATTCCGTGACGGTAACCAACGAAATTGACTGTGCACTAACCCAGGAAGTAGATACTAGGGTACTAAGCACAAGTCTTTCAAGCTCCGATGAGAACTGCGGCGAACCTGGTGGGTTATCAGCACGGGCTTTTCCCCGAGGAGGGACTCCGCCTTACACCTACACCTGGTCGCCAGACGTACCTGCCCCCGGAGAACGGGAGCAAGCGGATCTAACCCCCGGAACCTATTTCCTTACCGTTACCGATGCGACGAACTGCGAAGTCACCAATAGTGTTGTCGTGGCGGAAGCCTCGGAGCTAATAATTTCCTTTTCTAATATAGCCAGTACGTGCTTCAACGCTTGTAACGGAACGGCAATGGCTGAAGTTAACGGGGGGATTCCTCCCTATGCCTACCTGTGGAGTGATGGAAATACTGCTGCATCAAGTAGTTCTTTATGTGAAGGAGACTATTTTGTCACCGTTACGGACAGCAATGGCTGCGAAGCGTTTGGTACGGTTACTATTGAGCCCCAATCAGAAATTACGGTGTCTGGAACAACTACGGGCATTGATTGTAATGGAGATTGTACCGGTACAATACAGCTCGAGGTAGCTGGTGGTGTTGCTCCGTATCAATATTTTTGGGCAGATGATTTTGGAGGGATAACCGAAAATAGTCGTACTGGACTCTGTGCGGGAGTATATTCCGTGACCGTTACGGATGCAAACGACTGTGCGGTAGATAGGTTTTATGAAATAACTGAAACAGGCGAGTTGACCGCTACCTACTCGCTGCAAAATGCCTGTTCTGAAGACGGACCCTCCTCGGACAGCCTCACGGTGAATGGGGGAACAATGCCCTACGAGTACCTCTGGAACGACGGCTCCTCTGGCGCAACTATACCACGGGGAGACGATCCGTTTGCCGCTCATGCAGTAACGATCACGGATCAGAACGGCTGTACTACTGAACTTAACGAGTTAATCGGCTACGAATTATTTCAGGAAGAAGGGCAAGTTTTAGCGTTGCTGGCTTGTCAAAGCGAAATCATGCTGCCAAATGACCCACCTGCTGGCTACACCCGTACCATCATTACTAGTGAAGGTGATACGGTGTCAGGGATGGATTATCTTATCGAAGAAGCTGGGACCTATACCTTTCTGGACCTATCCGCAAGCCAGAGCTGTCTGCGGAGAGGATCAATCACCGTATTTGACAACAGCCTCCGGGATGAGGTCAGCCTTTACGCCCTCGATGCTTTCAATTGTGACATGTACAACTGCCTGGCTGTAAGCGGCCTGACGGATGTGCAGCTAACCTCCGAAGAGTTGTCAATCACGTTCTCCGACCCGGACGGAAACCCCGTTCCGGCGGATGAAAACCGCCAGTTTTGTGAAGTGGATGCCCCGGGCATCTATACCGTTGAGGTGGTGCTGGGCTGTGATACCGTCCGGCGAAGCCTGGAGGTTGTAGAACCCGTTGCTTGCTCTACCCTTAGTGGATATGTGTATGCCGAAACGGCTTCAAACTGTACTTTGGATGTGGAAGATATTCCTGTTCCTGAAACACTCGTCCGTATTTTAGGTCAGAACGGAACGGTCTACCATGCGATCTCCAGCCCGGATGGGTACTTTGAGATAACAGTCCCCGCAGGTACCTACGCACTACAAGCAGTGCCAAATGGAGAATTGTTAAGTAATGTTTGTCCGGAGCAAACGGTTTCTGTTTCTTCTGCTGCAGCGGCCTCGGTTGATTTGTTTTTATTTGCTTCTCCGGAGTGCTATGACCTGAGAACCTGGGTCAGTTCGGTAACGGTGCGACGTTGCGGTTTTGTCAATCGATTATCGGTGTTTTACGATAATAACTCGTTAGAAACGGCCGAAAATGTTCAGCTTACGCTTGAACTTGACCCGCTGTACAAAGATATATTGACGCCTACTCCAATAGCCAGCGAGTTTGGTAATGTTTTGACCTTTGACCTCGGCACATTGGAACCCTTCGCCTTTGGGCGAATCGATGTCTTCTTTCAAGTTGAATGCGAAGCTGAACTGGGCCAAACGCACTGTGTCCGCTCTATAATTAGCCCTGCTGGCTTCTGCGACGAAGATGGCGGCGGAGAGGCATTGGTTAACATCACCGAAGCCCGTTGTGAAGGAGACAGCATCCTCTTCCGGGTAAGAAATATTGGTGATCAGCTGATGTCCGTTCCTTTGCAATACGTTGTCGTAGAAGACGGTATTATGATGCGTACCGACCCCTTCATCGAAGAAGCATTAGCGCCAGATGAGATTTTTGACATCATTCTACCGGCGACCGGAGCCACCTATCAGGTGATAACGAACCAGCAGCCCGGTGTTGTGGTAGAAAACGACCCATCTTGGGCGTTAGAAGGTTGTACTACCTCGTCCAGTTCAGCCTTTACGACCGGCTTGGTCAATATCCTGCCTATTGGTAATGGTGTGCCTTGGGAAGACGTTGTTTGCCGCGAAAACACTGGCTCCTTCGATCCCAACGATAAATACGGCTACCCCCGTGGCTACGACGGTGGCCAAATTGAACCCGGTACCCGAATCGACTACGATATCCGCTTCCAAAATACTGGTACCGACACCGCCTTCACCGTTGTCATCCGCGATACCCTGACCGAAGCACTGGACATTTCCACCCTTAAGATGGAAGGCGGTAGCCACGACTACGTTACCACCCTGGATACGAACCGAATCCTGACCATCACCTTCAACAATATTCTGCTGGTAGACAGCCTGACGAACGAACCGCTCAGCCACGGGATAGTCTCCTTCAGTATTGATCACGCGCCCGGCCTTCAGCCGGGTGATGCCATCGATAACCGCGTAGGTATCTACTTTGATTTCAACGAACCCGTGATCACGAACCTGAGTCACCATGAAATTGCTTCCGAACCACTACCGAATACGATCCGTTACCTGTCGCCAAATCCGATTACGTTAAACGTATTTCCTAACCCGGTGACGGATGAACTTCACGTCAACGTACTTGGCGAAGAGATCCAGCCGGATCAACAACTTATTGTCACTGACCTCTCCGGCAGGGAGGTTGCAAGAGCAAATTATGCTGCAGCTATCAACGGTTGGAATATTCGAGAACTACCCGCCGGATATTATATGTTGGTTTTGCTCGATGACACCGGACTTGCTTTAGGCAGGAGTGGCTTTGTGCGACAATAAAACCGAACGATTTCAATAGCTCTGCATAGAAGTCTCAAAATAGTGGTTCAACAAATAGACCAATCTGTACTTGCTGCAGGCTACAAATGATCCGAAATTGCAAACATCTTAACAGTCCTACATAAGCCTAAAAACCCTGCTTTCATTTTCCGTTTAAGTATAGACACCGACCCTGTTTATCTTTTCTACCTGAGTAAATTTCACGCCCGATCACCTTCCTGGTGAATCGGGCGTTTTGTTTTTGCGAGCACGGCTATAGCTGCAACCCAACACGCTCTTCCAGGCTTAACTGATAAGCTTCACCTAAGCTGCGCCGATCCGAAAGAAGTAATACGCGTGGGTAGCCCCCGACTGTCTGGGCGTCCGGACCCAATAAAATGGGGCCTTTTGGCGTAAGCTGAAGGGTGCCAGGCAAAACGGGAGAGCTGATCAAAGAAGGTAAATCCATACGCTTAAAATCAGGATTTTCTAGCCGAATGCCCTGGCGGTTACTGTCACGGCCAACCGTAAAGCTGGTGGATAGAAGTGTCGATTGCTGATGTGGCGATAGCCACATCCATTCCGGCCCGGGCACGACGGACAACTTAAACGGGGCTTCGGGCACGTGCTGATAGACGTCGAGGTCCGTCCGAAAGCCTGCGGGCGTGTTCCATTCAATGTTGGTTGTCCAGCCAGAAGTTACGGAAGGTACGCCAGGCAGACCTGCTTCTGCGCTCCCCATTGTCCGAGGGAGTTGCCAATGACCGTTGATGGCCAGGTAGCTGCGTAAGCCGCGGCTAGCTGGTAGGCAGGTCAGGAGGCCGTCCCCTTCGTGAAAGAGGACGGAGTAGGTTTCAAGAATTCGCCCGTTGAGGCGCCAGGTCATGTCGGAGCCAGTGATGGCGAGTTGCCCGTTTCCGCTCAGGAGCCATCGGCCTCCGGATTGGGTGAATTCCAGGCAGGTGGCGTGGGGGTTACGCCCAAGCAGGCGGTTGGCCGCCGTCATCGCCCGGCCATCGGCCGGGCCACCCGCAGCAACGCCGATGGCCCGGTGACCGGGCCGGCCACCATCGACAATGTACGCGCCGCCGCCTGGTTTGAGGCAGGTAAGGGTCAGCGTTCCGGCCATGGAGGAGGGGAATTGAGGAGGTCAGAAAATTCAGCTTCCGTAACGGGATGAAAGCGGACGGTGTCTCCAGCACGAAGCAAGGAAGGATGATCACCCGACCGAAGTAGTGGGTAAGGGCAGCGTCCGATCAGCTGCCAGCCGCCAGGGCCCTCGGTTGGGTAAACACCCGTTTGACGCCCCGCAAGGCCCACCGATCCGGCAGGGACACGGGCACGGGGAGTTGCCCGGCGGGCAACCTCCAGCTCCGGAGCGGTTTGGCCTAAAAAGCCAAAACCCGGCCGGAAACCTATTTGATAGACCAAGTATTCCTGATCAGCATGTAATTGGATAAGCTCAGTAGTAGATAGCTTTAAGACCTTTGCTGTTTCTTGTAGGTCAGGCCCATTATAGCAGACCGGAAGCTTATGCGTAAGTGTTTTTTTCTGCTCGCTTTTTTCAGGTTTAAGCTCAAGGATGAACTCTCGCAAATCGTAAGCAGAAACAAGGGGGGCGGCAAACCGGACCAGTAAAGACGCATAACCAGGTACGCACTCTCGCACCGCCGGATGTCGTTTTATTTCCACAGCCCAGGCGTGGATGCTGGTACTGATGGTAGGATCAATACGTTGCTCCCAGTTGAGGAGCAAGGCATCGGAACCATAGGAAACAATGTAGTGGGGGCTGCGCACCTTACGAATGTATGGTTTTTTTTAGCATTTGAATTTTGGAATTCACTTTTTGTCCGATAGAACCGATTTTTTACGGCTTTGTATGCCTCACCTCATTGCATAAATGGCAAACGACCCCAGCCAGTGCCCGCCCTCGTAACTATCGCCCACCAGGTTTGGTAAGGAGTAATTAGCGTGGGCGTCGGCCAGTTGCCGCAAGTGGCCGTACTGATAGGGGTATTGTTTGGCAAGACCGTAGAATACCCAGGCACGACTGAAGTTCAGCCCGTCGAGGTGGACGAGTTTTCCGTCGGTCCGGTCGGAGACTTCCCCGACGGCTAGTTGGTAATTCTGCCCGGCCAGTTTAGGAAGGAAGCGCTCGATCCAGGGATGGAATTCTGCCTCGTTGAGGACGCGGCGCATGATGTCGATCTCCTCCAGGCAGGGGCTGAGGAAGTCGTAACCACCGGGCTCCCAGCTGATGGGGCAGTCTGTATCTTCGAGGTAAAAGCGGCGGGCGGTTTCGTTGATTTCGTTGAGGAGTACGGGTTTATCGGCAGCCAGGGCGTAGTCATAGGCAAAAGCGAGTCCGAAGGCGGTATTGGGGTGTTCGCCGGTGCGGATGGCGTAGTTGAGCTTGGGCAAAAAGTCGAGGTAACGCTCGGCAATCAGGTCCGTTAGTGGTTGGAGGTTGGTGTGGAGCTCGCGGGCAAGGGGATCGTCCCAGGTGAGCAGTTCTTCATCGAGTTTGAGGAGCCAGGCCCAGCCGTAGGTACGTTCGTAGCTTTTCTCGGTGGAACGCTTGAAGTAGGCTACTTCGGCGGCAATGTTGGCAGCGGAGATGTTTTGCGCGAGCATTTTTCGCGCTTCATCTTTACGCTCCAGGTCAGGGAAGTCTTTCAGCAGGGCCACCAAAGACCAGTGTCCGTGCACGGCGCTGTGCCAGTCAAAACAACCGTAAAAAGCAGGGTGGAGCGCGCTGGGCTCGTCGAAGTCTTCTGGCCCGCCGACGGTTTGGCCCAGCTTGTTCGGGTACTCGTGCTGGATGCAGGAGAGCGGAAGATCAGCGAGGTTGTTGGCGGCCTTCAGGTCGAGCTCAGGGCGGGGTGTTTGGGGTGTTTCCGTTGTTGGCATGACTTCATTTTCAGGCGCGGCCGCAGGTTCAGAGCAAGTTGAAAGGAGCAGGGTGAGGGCTATGAGCTGGAGATATTTCATTGGGGTAAGGTAGAGCTTTGCCCGAAAACTTTCTTTGCACCTGCGGCC
>CAYPIM010000078.1:0-24552 GCA_964410795.1 uncultured Lewinella sp.
GCACCGATCTTGGTTGCTACGGCTTCCCCGACGTCAGAACACCAAACCTGGACCAACTGGCCAAAGAAGGCGTCCGCTTTGAAAACGCCTTCGTTACCAACCCCATCTGTTCTCCGAGCCGGTCAGCGATGATGATCGGAGCTCATCAGGTGAAAACCAACACCCACCACCACCGGAGCAACCGCGAAGTCCCCTTGTCCGCACCCTACCTTCCCTTCACCCAGCTCCTGCGGGATGCCGGATACACCACCATCCTGGGGCATCACTCGGTAAGGGGCCGGGGCCGGAAAACGGACGTCAACTTCAAGCATAAGAAAATCGGCCCCTGGGATGGGGAAACAAACTTTGGCCTCTTCGACAGCTACGATTCTCTACCCGCTCCCGGTACGCCTTTCTTCGCGCAAATTCAACTCAACACTACGCACCGGGGCGATTGGTGGGAAGAAGTCAGCCAGCAGTCCGCGGACCGGCATGACCCCGCGAAGGTCACGCTGCCGGAGTACATGGCCGACGACCCGGTTGTCCGGACGGACTGGGCGCGGTACCTCGACCAACTGGAGTACATGGACGGAGAAGTCGGTATGATCCGTCAGGAACTGGCGGAGAAAGGGCTAGCGGAAAACACCATCATTATCTTCATCGGCGACAATGGCCGCTGCAACATCAGGGGCAAAGGCTACCTTCATGATCCGGGCTTACACATTCCGCTCATCATCTTCGATCCGCGCGATCAGGAGGCGCGGCCGCAGGTGCAAAGTGAGGTTGTAAGTGCGACGGACATCACCGCCACTGTGCTCAATTACGCAAGCGCACGGCTCCCGGACTACCTTACCGGCCAGCCGCTGCTCAACGATGAGTTTGACCGGGAATACGTCTACGCCGCACGCGACCTTTGGGACGAGATCGACGAAAAATCCCGAACCCTCATCTCTCAGGAGTTTAAGTACATCCGCAACGATAGAGCAGACGTACCCTTCGATGCTCACCAGGCCTACCTCGAATTTTACCGCCCGGCAGTGCACGCCATGCGCAAGCTGAACACAGCCGGAAAGCTCAGCCCGGCCCAGGCCCTCTTCTTCCAGCCAAACAAACCAGCCGAGGAGTTCTACGACCTCAAAAACGACCCCCTTGAGCTGAACAACCTGGCCAACAATCCTGATTTCGCAGAAGAACTAGACCGCTTTCGCGGGCTCACCAAAGCCTACGACAAGGAGATGGCCCCGGTCTCCACTACGTACGAGCCCGTCCACCCCATCTCCGTAGACATCTTCGCCTACATCAAAGCAGAACAACCCGAACTTTACGAACAAATGCTCGCCGGAGAAGAGATTGGTTTTAGAAAGGCGGCAGGCCTTTATAAAGAGCATCTATCAAAGATTAAAGATTAACCACGATATTACCAGCAGAACAACCAATCTATGAGATTCACCCCCACCCTTCTCCTCCTTGCTCTTATGAGCCTTCTTTGCACCTGCGACCGCGCCCAGGATAGCCAGGCAAGCGAAGCATCGGATGATCAGAAAGCTGACAAGCCCAACGTCGTATTCATCTACCTCGACGACCTGGGCTACGGAGACGTAAGCGCCTACGGCCAAACCACCCTGAATACGCCCAACATTGACGCGCTGGCCAACGGCGGCATCCGTTTTACCAACGGCTATGCATCTTCGGCAACCTGTACACCCAGCCGCTACGCACTGCTGACGGGGATGTACCCCTGGCGAAACAAAAGTGCTAAGATTCTGCCCGGTACAGCGCCGCTCATCATTGATACGGCGCAAATGACCGTCCCAAAAATGTTTAGTGGAGCGGGCTACCACACCGGCGTGGTTGGCAAGTGGCACCTCGGCCTGGGTACCGGGAACGTAAACTGGAACCAGCAGGTCTCCCCCGGCCCCAACGAGGTTGGTTTTGACCACAGCTACATCATGGCGGCCACTCAGGACCGTGTACCGACGGTTTACCTCAAAAACGGACTGGTTGAAGGCCTTGACCCAGAAGACCCCATCGAAATTGACTACGACAAAAACTTCCCCGGCCAGCCCACCGGCAAGGACAACCCGGAAATGCTGACCATGAGATGGCACCACGGCCACAACAGCAGTATTGTGAACGGCATTCCGCGCATCGGTTTCATGAAAGGTGGCGAAAAAGCAAAGTGGAGCGACGTAGACATGGCGGATCACTTCCTTGAGCGAGCCCAGGCCTACGTGAAGGAACACAAAGACGGTCCGTTTTTCCTTTACTACGCCCTCCAGCAGCCCCACGTTCCGCGTACTCCCCATCCGCGTTTTGTCGGCAAATCTGGCCTCGGCCCCCGTGGCGACGTGATTGTGGAGGCCGACTGGGCCGTTGGCGAATTCATTAAGACCCTGCGCGAGGAAGGCTTACTCGAAAACACCCTCATTGTGCTCTCCTCTGATAACGGCCCCGTGCTCAACGATGGTTACTACGACGATGCCGTGGAAAAAATCGGCGACCATAAACCCCGAGGCGGGCTGCGTGGTGGCAAGTACAGCCTTTTCGAAGCTGGCACCCGGGTACCGTTCATTGTTTACTGGGAAGGCAAGGTGAAGCCGATGGTATCTGATGCGCTTGTCTGCCAAATGGACCTCTTGCCTTCGCTTGCCACATTAGCAGGCGCAGACGCAGGTGCATTGGATGGTAAAACACTCCTCCCGGCCTTCATGGGCGAAAACCAAAACGGCCGCGAAGAACTGATCATGGAAGCCACCTCCCGGACAGCTTTCCGGCAGGGCGACTGGGTGATGATTCCCCCCTACGATGGCCCTGCGGTGATGAAGCAGGTACAGATTGAGCCGGGCAACGCCAAAGACTACCAACTCTACAACCTGAAGGAAGACCTTGCCCAACAAAGCAATCTTGCCAAGGAAAACCCCGAAAAACTAGCCGAAATGCTCGCTGAATTCGAAAAAATTCGAGGGAAAGACTACGGAAATACCAAGCAGATTATATTGCAGTAATATGCTTTTGGCGGTTAAGAAAGGGTTGTACAACATCAAGGAACGCACAGCTAAACTTTTGACCCGCATAGACAAGCCCATACCTGAAGGTTAGTGGATCTTTGCGGTAATTTATTTGATGGCCTCAGGCATTTCGTCTGATCAGAAAATGATTCCGCTCTATGATAACCGATCACCATTCCTTTGAGCTCGCTGGCCGAAAAACCTTTGAACGGGTGGTGGGTTGCCCACCATTGCGCGTTCCCGTGCTGATGCCCGACGAGGCCTGCTTCTACTACATTGTAGAAGGGGATTCGAAAACTTTTACTCCGCAAGGCTCTATCCGGCAAAAAGCCAGCGAAGGCCTCGTACTTCGTTGTGGCAACTACTTTACCGAATTTCTCAGCTCCAGCAGCAAGCGTTTCGAGGCCATTGCGATACACCTGTACGGTGATACACTACGGCTAATTTACGATCGTGACTTCCCCGATTTCCTGGAAGAAGTAGACCGTGTTCAACCCATTCACTTCGAGCACCATGCGGCATCGGAGTTGATCGCAGCTTACATCAAGAGTCTTGTATTCTATTTCGAGAACCCCTCGCTGGTCAGTGATGAGCTACAGAAACTAAAGATCAAAGAATTGATGCTCTTGCTGGCCCGAACGAATAAAGCCGCCGACGTTCGGCGGCTCATTGCTGGCCTGTTCACCAATTCCACTAACGATTTTGCCGCCACTATTGAAACCAATCTTTTCGAAGACCTGAGCGGGGAAGAACTGGCCCACCTCTGTGGTATGAGTCTTTCGAGCTTCAAGCGGACTTTTCGCAAAGTCTTTGGCGATGCGCCAGCCAGCTACATCCGCCAACGAAGATTGGAACGGGCAGCTAAGCTTTTGCGCCGAACGGATAACCGCGTTTCGGATGTGGCCTACGACTGCGGTTTTAAAGACCTTGCACACTTCTCCAGGACCTTCCAAAAAGCCTACGGAAGTTCGCCAACGGAATGGCGACGGATTGGGTGAGCATCTGAGCCAAAGAGCCTATTCTCTGGGCTGGATGAACAAAGCTCAGGCCTTCCTTCCCGTCATCTTTGTAGCATCTAATAACCAAACAGTGTTACAATGAAAAAGCATATTACAACCACCAATTCTATAGCTGCCCCAGCTACCGCCGTCTGGGCAAAAATCCGCACCGGAGAAAACGTAGACGGGTGGCTGCCTCCCATCACTGCCTGTCGCGTAGAGGGAAACCGGCGTTATTGTGAAGCCGGCGATGCTCGTCTTGAAGAGACCATTGAATCCGTCAACGACGAGACAATGACCTTCGTTTACTCCATCCAGAAGCAAGATATGATGCCCATATCCGATGTTGAAGGCACCATGCGTGTTGAAGTCGTGGATGCTGATAATTGCCTCCTACACTGGGATGTTTCGTTTGAGGTAGCCAACGAAGAGCTCTTCGGCCAATTAAAACCCAGCATTGATGAGCTCTACCTGGCTGGTGCAACCGGGCTGGGTCAGTTCGCAGTAACTTAGCAAATATGGTACGTACGGTAGTGCCTCCAGCTTACAGAGGATGGTAAACGGGCTGGTCCTCTACCCTTCTATCCCAAGCTTTGCACCTGCATTTTCGCCAGCTATTACTGCTTAATGAAAGGCTGGGCCAATCGGGCAAAAAATCGACCTGCACGGCCAAAGCCCAGCCTCCTGAATCCGGGAACTTTGTGGCAACAAAAACAACCACAAATGCTTATCCGAATTTTCCTGGCCCTCGCCACCAGCTTATTGTTCACTGCTTGCTCAATCGCGAACCTTCAGACCGATTCCCTGGCCGCCGGCCAAATTCCCAGTCCCGAAACGAAAGGCCGCGAACTCCTCCAAATGACCTACGAAAAAATGGGCTATGCCGCCCTTAAAAATGTAGATGTTTACGAGATGACCGCCAACTTTAAATGGGCTCCCGTGTGGTCTACGATGCCGATGAACGCGCTGCCTGGGAATAAGGACAATGACATTCAATTTCGCTTTGCCACCAATTCCTTCGATGGCCACGTTGAGTTTTTGGAAGGTCCGCGAACGGGCAAAGTTTACGGTATTCAAAGCTGGGAAAACTACCAGCAAGACGAGCTGTCCGCACCGGTTAAGAAACTGGGAAGTAAGCGTTATCCCTGGGCCCTCACTGCTTACCACTACCTTACCGAAGGGCCGATGCGTCTGCTTGGCGCAGACATTATTAAATATGCCGGAGAAAAGGAGTTCAACGGCAAAACCTACGACCTCGTCTTCGCCACCTGGGGCGACGGCACCCAAAAAAAGAAGTATGATCAGTGGTTGCTCTACATTAACCGCGAAACCGGATTTACCGACCTGACGGAGCTGACCATCACCGACTTTTTCCTTCCCATGCCCGGCGGAATGAAAAACGCGACCGTGCAATTTGCCGAACGGACCAAGACTTCTATTGGTGCCTGGCTACCAGCTAAAACCGTCATTCAACTCGGCCACCCAAAGGAAAACATTGAGAAAGACGTATACACTTTCACCTACCGAGATTTCCAGTTTGACTCCTTCGATAAGAAAATCATCTATCCGCTAGAGGGATTAAGAATGTACGGAGACAGTAAGCCAGAGGCTAAATAAGTAATTAGACGGAAGGTGACAATCCTAGGCCGGCATCCAGATCAACGTCTCCCATCCGCCAGTCACAGGGCCGTTGCTCATCGTCCAGGCATCACCATAATTTTCCTGCAAGCGGGCCTCCACGTACTGGAGGCCCGTGCCTTTGGTCCGCGATTTGGTAGCGGCCGTCGTTTCACCAGGAGCAAAGAAGCGATAACGCAGCCCTTTATCATCAACCGATTGGTCTAACGTAAAAATCAGTTCTTTCTGTTCTTGCCCTTCAGAGGTTTGATGGCTAATGCCGTTTTCCAGTAGGGTTAGCAAAAGAGCCGGAGGAATCATAGCAATAGAATTAGACAGCTTTGTCTCCAGCTGATACCGCGTTAATTTGCGGAAGCCCATTACGGTGAGGTGGGTTTGGCAGAGGGCCAGTTCCTGATTCAGGGGAATTAAGTGCTCATCCGCACTGTCTAATAGGATACGGAACTCTTCGCTAAGTGCCAGCAGTAGTTCTACGCCGCGGGCGGGGTGCTCCTCGATCCAGTCAATCGCCGAAGCAATGGAGTTCATCAAGAAATGGGGCTGAATGCTTTTCTTCAGCAATTGAAGTTTTAACCGGCTTGAGCGGAGCAGGGCCGCTTCCCGCAAGCGTGTTTCTTCCCGCTCCCGCAGTACAAGTGAGATAAGGATTATGATCACCAGATAGGCAAAGCCGACGTACAATACAACGTCGTAGTTAGTATAAGCGAGTGGCAAGGCTATAGCAATCGGCAATACTCCGGCCAGGGCTATTTTTGCGCCCACAACATTTAACCAGACGGCTCGCCCACACACACCAGACGCCATAAAAAAACCAATAATCATACCATAGTTGGTAGCGGGGTCGTAACCGTACCAGGTTGTAAAGAGCAGCGCACCGAATACGCCAAGCTGAAGGGCTACTGCCCACCAGACCAGTCGCAGATCAAAACGTAGAACGAAAAACAACGGCAGCGCGGCACTGATCAACCAGCTCAGGGCCAGAATGATTTTCAGGCGGGTAAAATGCCAGGGGTAAGGATAAAAATAGTAGGACCGGATATATTCCATGATCAATAGAGCAAAGAAAGCCAGGCAGATGACCGTAAAAGCAAGCAAAGATCCGTCCCGTCGGCTGATGATGAACCGAAAGCCAAAGAATAGCCCAATGACCAGAAACATACCGGCGTAGAGATGCAGAAATACCGTGATCTTAAGCGGCCAGATCAATGGCAGGGAGTAGTCCGTAATGACAATACCGTATAAGCGCACCTTCCCGTTGGAGTGATAGTTAGATGTCCGCAACTCCACCCGATGCTCACCTGGGGTGAGCTGGGCATGGGGTAACATAAAGAGATAATCGATTTGTCCGGGAACCTCAGTTTCAACCGAGGAGCCCACCACTCCATTTGTGCCGATGTACTCCCCGTCGAAATAAGCCTCTGCGCTCGCCAGTTGGGAAACAAGAAGTGAATACGGCTGCAGCGAATCCGGCAAACCATCAATGTAAAGGTCAAGACCTATCTCATATTCCCCGACATCAGCAGGAGCCCCCGGTAGCCAGGTAGTATCACCGACTGCCCGGTACTCCAGATTCCCATAACTAACCGCTAGCGGTAAGGGGAGCTGCCGGGAACAACTACAAAGAACTAAAAGGGGGAGAATCAACCAAATCAACTTCATATCACGAAGGTACAAGCCCGTAGAAAGCCATTAGTGCGGTTGACCTAAGAGTAGGTGCAGTTGGCGGGAAATGCCTTTGTCTGGACTAAAAAAGGGAACACCTTAGCCGTGGCGAAAGGGGATATCCCCACGCTGAAACCTTAAAAAGTACTTCTAAATGAAACGACTGACTTTCCTACTCTGCACCTTTACCCTACTCTGCACCTGCGCACTGGCGCCCTTCAACGCTTCCGCCCAAAACATCGACGCTAGCCCCGCGCTTAAACTCACACCTCACCTCTTCGTTGCCGCCGATGGCAGGGAGACCCAGGCTGAAATGGGAGAATTTGTTGTGCCAGAAAAGCGCAATACGCCCGACGGACGTAAGCTTACTCTCCGGTTCGTTCGCTTCAAAAGCACAAACCCCAACCCCGGCGCTCCCATTGTTTACCTTGCCGGTGGCCCCGGCGGATCAGGCATAAACGCGGCCAAGCATACCCGTTACGATCTCTTTCTCGCCCTTCGATCTGTGGCCGACGTAATCGCTTTTGAGCAACGCGGTACTGGTCTTTCTGACGGCCCTCCCAAATACCCCGGTTTCTGGGTCTTTGACCCCGCCACACCAATGACGGAAGAGAATGTTGCCCCCGTTATACAGAAAGCTACCCGGAAAGCTGCTGATTTCTTCGCCAACAACGGAGCTGACCTATCCGCTTACAACAGCAATGAAAGTGCGGATGACCTCAACGATCTGCGCCGCGCACTCGGTGTCGAAAAACTGAGCCTCTGGGCAATCAGTTACGGAACGCATCTTGCCCTTACCACCCTAAAACGCCACGAGGGACACCTTGATCGCCTCGTTTTAGCAGGTGTAGAAGGCTATGATCATACTGTAAAAATGCCAGTTGATCAGCAAACGCTACTCACCACCATCGACGGCCTTTTGAAGGCTGATCCTAAAACCGCTGTTGTATTCCCGGACTTCCTCGGTGATGTCGCCAAATTAATCGAACAGGTCGGGAAAGAACCCGTTATGGTCACCTCTAAGCACCCCATTACGGGCGATGCTGTAGAAGTAGCACTTGGTGAAATGGAGTTGCGCATCATCCTGAGTTGGAGCCTCCGTGGACCAGAGAAGTTCAAGGGGCTGCCACTTGCGGTTAAGCAAATGTTGAAAGGAGATTTTTCTGCTTTCGCCTCGTATGCACTCTACACTAAAATGGGAGAACTAAAGGGTATGTCAATGGGTATGGACCTCGCATCTGGCATCTCACCCGCTCGCCGCCAATTGCTCCGTCAGCAGGCTAAAACGACCCTGCTGGGAGATGCAATTAACTTTCCTTATTTCTACCAGTACGATGCATTGAAAGAGCTGGATGCCGGAGAAAATTTCCGCGCGCCCTTCCATTCTAACCTGCCCGTGCTTTGCATCAGTGGAACGTTGGACGGGCGCACCCCACCGGGAAACGCCGAAGAAACGCTGAAGTACTTACCCAATGGCCGGCACCTTGTACTGGAAGGCGCCGGACACAGCGACCCTTTATTTCTTTCATCACCACGAATTCTGGAAACTATGCAGGCCTTCTTCTCTGGTAAAGAAGTAGACGACGAGCGCATTTCTTTGCCCGCTGTGGAGTGGGAATTACCCAAAGAAGAGCAGCGTTAGAAAAAGCGCTCTTTGATGTGCCGATAGCGGGTGCGACCAAGGGGTACCTTGCGGCCATCTTCTAGTAAGAGTTGGTAACGACCACCGCCTTCGACAAGAATTTCCTGGCAAGCATTCATGTCAACAACGTACGATTTATGGACCCTGGCAAAGTTGGGCGGCAGCAGCCGTTCGAGACTTTCCAGGGTCTTTTCGCTTAATTCAGTAGTAGCTTGCTTGTTATTTTTTGGGCGCGGACGCAGGTGCAAGGTGGAGTAAATATCAGCTCCCTGAACCATGATGATGTCGCCGATGTCGATCAGTACAATCCTACCCCGGCGTTTCACCGCAAGTTTGCGCATAGAGCGTTCGCCCGTTGCCTGCCCATCTAAAAATCGGTCTACTGCCTGCCGGAGTCGGTCTTCACTAAAGGGCTTAGGGACAAAGTCAAGCACGCCGTATTCAAAAGCTTCCAGAGCTCGGTCGCCGTAGGCGGATACCACGATCACATCACAGCCTTCTGCCAACAAATGATGCAGCACGGTAAAGCCATCCTCTCCGTTAAGATTTAGGTCAAGGAAAAGCAAGTCAACGGGATGCTCCTGAAGGTGTAGTTGTGCAGCAGATACGCTTGGCGCTAGTTTCAACGAGGTAATCCGTTTACCGAGAATATTGCGCAACAGACGTTCAAGACGACGGGCTACGCTGGCTTCGTCTTCAGTAATTAGCAGATGCATTGGTTAGGGATTGAAGAAATTGATCTGGTTTTCAAGGTGAGTTGAGCGCTTTTTGAGGTATTCGCTTCCGATCTGCAAGCGGTAGATACTCACCAAGAAAGTGAATCAACAACACCCTATTAATTAGTTTCCTCCCTTGAATGAGCCACAAATCTACAAGCTATCGGTCAGTAACCCAATCCTCCTACAAGGTCTAAATTAGAAAAATATAGATCTAAACGACGGTAAAAGCTGACGAATTGGTAGATTTGGAATCTAAGCGCTTATACTGAGGTAACACTTTGCTTTGAACAACCATAGAGTTATTGGATAATGCCCTGCCGTTCTTAACGGCTTGCTGCTATTCATTAGCTCTCCTCCCTTAAAGTTTAGCGCCACGCTTTGCCCCTTGAAAAACCGATACATGTTGAGAATTTTAGTCCCGAAACAACTAATCTTTGCCTTTGTCTGTGGTCTTTTTGCCTGTACTTCCGTCTTCGCTCAGGAAGACGTCACCTTCACTTACGTTGGCCAGGACGATTTCTTTTTCTGCCTGGAGGATACCACCCAGACAATCCTGATTGCCCCGGATGCAAACCGGGTCCTGACGGAGATTTCCATAGAGTGGATTTTGGGAGTAACCGACCCGATTGTTATTACCGACCCCACTAACCTGACCCATACGTTTACTTACCCTGCCCGAAGAATTCTGGACGAGTGCAACTATGCCCCCGGCACAACGGGGCTCCGCTTCACCACCCAGGTTTTTGCGACCTACGACGACTCCCCCAACCCGGAGAACGTTAGCCGGACGGTAACCTTCCGTAAACCACCCCAGCTCACAATCATGGGTGGAGGTATATTCTGTGCGGGCCAGACCGTAGAGCTCCAGGGCCAGCTCTGCCCCAACAACGACCCGACGCAGGAAGATTTAATTTGGACCTTACCGGACGGGACGGAGGTCCGCAATGAAAACACCATCGAATTCGTCCCCCCAACGGCAGGAACTTATACCTTCAGCCTTGAGAACACCAACGAATGCGGTACCGGGAGAACCTCTACCTCTATAACCGTCATCGATGCACCGCAGGCCGTAGCGGTAGCTGACTCCAACCTGACAACCGCCAGTACTGACCCCTACCAGGTTTGTATTGACGAGCCAACGACCATTCGCCTCAATGGAGAGGCCTCTCTGGGGCTCGACGGGGTACGCTGGACGGTTTCCCCCGCCAACGGCGCAAGCATCGAAGATCGGTTCAACCCGCTGACCAGGGTTACCTTCGACCGGGCCGACACTTACCGGTTTATCCTCTCCGGAACAAACAACAGCTGTGAAGAGTCCGTCCAGGACACCTTCTTTGTAGAGGTACTGGCCACCTCTCTTTTGCAACTGAACGAACAGCCCGACGACTGCGTAACGCTAGACTACCAACCAAGCCCCTTCGAACCAGACGCGATCTACTGGCTTGATAACGTACTCACCGATTTCAGCACTCCGGTTACCCTAGGCCCTGGCGACTATACGGTCGAAGGCTTTTTGCCCAGCATCAACCCCATTTGTGTTGCCGATACCCTGCGGGACACCTTCAGCATCGTCGTAGAACAAGTGGCAAGTATTGCCTTTCCGGACACTACTATCTGTGACCAGGCGGATGCTTTTACTCTTTCTGCTACACCAACAACAGGGGGAATCTGGATGATCAATAACACGGCCTTCAACGGTTCAGTTAATCCCGGAAATTTGGGCGGAGGAACGTACCGGATCACCTACGGTAACAATCCCTGTGTAGCCGAAGACGAAGTAACGATCACTATCCTCAGTTCCGAAGGCAGCGGACCTTCGGACGAGGACCTTTGTCTTGATTCTCCGGCCAGGGACTACACCACGTTGGTCTCCCCAACGGGCGGAGACTTCTTCATTGATGGCGTACCTTTTGACGGGGTATTCGCCCCTGACGCACGCGGGCTGGGGGACTTTGCCATTACCTACGTGTTCGACGGAGGTAGCGGAACAGCAGTAAGCTGTGGCAATAGTATCGGTTTCGACGTGAATGTCTCGGAGTTAGCGGCCAACTTTGAAACCGGTGACTGTGATGGCGACCAGGTATGCTTTGTTATCCCTGCCGGCGTAACCTTTCAAACCGCAAGCTGGGATTTTGACGGCATGGGAACCGGCGCCGGAAACAATGCCTGCTTCACCTTTCCCGGCCCCGGCACCTACACCATTACGCTTACAACCACCAACGGGCCCTGCACAGCTACGGCTACCGAAGATATCGTCATTGCACCTGCGCCCGCGCCCGCTTTCTCTTTATCTGATCCCGATCCACTCAACTGCTCAGAACTGCTGGTTACAATCGCCAATAACTCTGCCACCGCTGCCGGCATCAGTTACGATTGGCAACTGAACGGCGTCTCTTTTTCCGATCAGCAAAACCCCGATCCGCTGGCATTAATCGCCGTTACCCAGGATACAACTTATACCATCTCGCTTTCCATTTCAAACGCTTGTACTACCAGGACAGTAGTGGAAACCATAATGGTAAGACCGCTGCCCATCGCTACCTTTGGCACCAACAAAGATGTCTACTGCTCACAGGAAGAAATCGAATTGGCAAACCCAGCTATTGGGCAAACCGACGCCACAACCTGGACGTTGAACGGTGAAGTGATCGGGACTGATTCCATGCCGCCACAACTGAGCTATTCTACCGAAATCGGCGACACCATCGAAGTCTGCCTCATTGCAGAAAACGAATGTGCCGCCGATACACTCTGCCGAAACTTGCGCATTATTCCTACCGACGTAAGCGCCTTCTTCAACTACTCACCGAGTACCGTTTGTGTCGGCGATTCTCTGCGGATTACCAACTTCGCGACCCAGGGCGTCGATGTTTTATACACCCTAAGCGACGGGCGCATCTTCACCGAGTCTAATCCTGTGATCAGCTTTACCGAACCGGGCGTGTACACTGTATCGCAACGCGCCATCGGCTGTGGATTCGACGAATTTGAGCAGACGATCACCGTCATCGAAAGTCCCGTTGCGGCCTACGACAACCCTGGCTTTGGTTGCCCCGGCGGGCCGATAACCTTCCGCAGCACAAGTGAAGGCGCTCTTGGTTATAGCTGGGATTTTGGCGATGGCTCTCCGGTGAACAACACCTCCGAAACCAGTCACCGTTTTGATACCGCTGGCACCTACAATGTTTGCCTGACCGTGTCTACCCTCACCCCAGATGCTTGCGACAACACAATCTGCCAGACGATGACCATTCGGGAAGCTCCTCAGGCAGCTTTTACCGTTACGGACAGCGTTTGTCTGAACGAGACCACCTTTGTGACAAGCACTTCTACTGCTTCGGCCAACATTACCAACTTCTCCTTTCTGTTCGGAGACGGCAATATTGCCGGAACCGCCGACGCGGAGAATGTCTACCCCAACTCCGGGCCTTTTACGATTACCCATATCGTAACCGATGCGAACCAGTGCAGTGACACCGTACTTGGCAGTACGTTTATCCTACCGCTGCCCTCCCCAGCCTTCACCATTCAGACCATGGACGCCTGTGACCCGGAAGTGGTCAGCTTCATAAATACTACGCCAGACGCGGACAGTTACCGCTGGGTCTTTGGCGACGGTGAAAGTTCTACAGAAACCAGCCCTATGCATTCTTACTTAGCACCAGGCACTTATGAGGTCTCATTGCAGGCGTTCATCAATGGCGTATGTACTGCAACCATCACCCAAAGCATCACCATAAACGAGATGCCAACGGCGGCGATTGGTGTCAGCGAAACGGCTACTTGTTTTGGCGATGCAGTCGTGTTTACCGACAACTCTACCGGACCAGCGACTGACCGCAGGTGGGATTTCGGCGATGGCACGTTCAGCTTTGAAGAAGTGGCATCTCATGAGTTTCCGACCCCGGGCCGTTACACGGTACAACTTTGGATTGGGAACGATACACTCTGTTCGGATTCTACTACCATCGACATTCTGGTTAATCCGCCCGTCAATGCTGCTATTAACGAGCCGGTCAACGTCCTTTGCAACGGAGAAAGTACCGGAAGCTTAATGGTTGTAACTTCCTCAGGAACGGCTCCATTCAGTTACGATTGGTCTAACGGAACAAACACTCCGGACAATCCTGGGATTTCAGCCGGCACTTACACCGTAAATATTACTGATGATAACGGTTGCCAGGAGGAAATAAGCGCAACGATCACCGAGCCAGAGCGTATTGAAGCGGACGCAACGGTAACCACCGTTACTTGTGCTGGCGATGCCGATGGTACATTAACAATTGACGCTACGGGCGGCATCGGTCCTTATACGATCAATTGGGAAGGAGGAGCTGCGGTTGGTACGCTCACCGGGCTAGTGACGGGTACTTACCCAATTACAATTACAGATGCCAACGATTGTGAGGTTGAGCGAGAAGTCTTTGTTCCCGAGAATTCGGTACTTTCGTTTACGGATGAAGTGGTGGAAATATCCTGCTTTGGTGCGCACGATGGTGTACTGGAGCTAACTGATTTGAGCGGTGGTGTACCGCCCTATACCGTGAGCCTGACCGGTGCGGGAATGAACGATTCTGGCGTAGGCATTACCCGTTTCGACAGCCTTGGCCCTGGTATTTACACCCTTGAAATTTTTGACGACGTAGGCTGTTTCCTGGAACAGCAATTTGAGTGGATCGAGCCTGCTCTCACGATGGTCAACATCATTCCTGACAGTCTGGAGATCGACCTTGGGCAGAGCGTTACGCTGGATACCCGCTTCAACGCCAGTGAACCAGCATTCGAGTGGTCTCCTGCGGAGTGGCTGGATTGTACCGACTGTCCGAGCCCGGAAGCACGCCCCTGCGTTAGTAGGACGTACGGAGTGCTGCTCACCGATCAGCGTGGGTGTACGGACCGCGACGAGGTTTACATCCGCGTCAACATCAACCGCGATGCCTGGCTACCAAACACCTTTACGCCTAATGGAGATGGCCTCAACGATGTTTTCCGTATTCGCAGTGAGTTTACCGACGCCATCGAGACCATCGAGTCTTTCCGGATCTACAATAGCTGGGATGAGCTGGTCTTTGAGGCCGTCGACTTCCCTCCCAACGACCGTTCCTTCGGTTGGGACGGCAGTTATAAAGGCGAACGTCTGGCGCCGAACGAATTCCTCTACGTGGCCATCGTGCGCTACAAAGATCTGGAGCGCATAAAGTTGGTCGGAAGTGTTTCGCTTATTCGCTGACCCTTTTTTACTCATACTCACCCGTACGTTTGTAGGGCGCGGCCGCAGGTGCAGTGTAAGTTGAAGGGTGCCATATGGCCCGTTTAACTTAAGGATCGCTCCTCAGCTTATGTTTCGCCCTCCTTTACCCCAGTCCAGCACTAAAGAACTACCAATGAGACATTTATTATTGTATTTCCTATTGTTAGCGGCCACGGCCATCAAGGCGCAGGATTTTCATTTTTCCGAATACACCAACGCCTCACTACAGCTAAACCCGGCCTTGACGGGCTTCATTCCCGGTGGTGCATCTTCCCGGATCCAAACCACTTACCGGGATCAGTGGATCAGCGCTCTTGGTGGCGGAAGTTTTAAGACTGCTGCGGCGTCTTACGATCACCGCTTTTGTGGAAACTATAAGGATGGCTACGGTTCCTTCGGGCTCTCCGTTTTCACTAATCTCCGTGGAGAAAACGCCTTTCAGACTTCCGGCTTCACCTTCAGCGGCGCTTACACCCGTAAACTAGCCGGTACGAACCGCTACCCCACCCTGATTACACTCGCCGCCGAAGGCGGCGCTACCCTTAACGCCCTAATACCCCGAGACCGCACCTTCGACGCGCAGTTCGACGACCCAAACAACCCGGGGGAGTTTCTACAAATGAGCTCTCCTATCACCCCTGATTTGGGGGTTGGGCTCTTCATCTCCAAGAGCATCATTGACCGGGCAAAATCCACCCTGGTTGATGGTTTTAACCTTGGCATCGCGCTAAAACACGTTAACCGTCCGATCTTCCGTTTCCTGGATCCCGGACAAGAAGAGACTACCCGGCTACCAATTCGCACCAACGCGCATATAGGCTTTACCAAAGGCTTTGCGCAGCGCTCCTTGAGCGTTTTGCTTATCTACACCTACCAGCAGCCATACAGTATGTTTTATGGCCGGGGGATGCTCACCTTTCGCAGCAATCAGCCTACCCAATACGCAGTTGGCCTTGGCCTACGCATCAACAACGACTTCACCGGTATCGGCTCGGAAACCGGTGTACTGACGGCGCAAGTCCGAAAGGAGACCGTGAACTTCTCTCTTTCTTACGATGTGAATTTTAATCAGCTATCAGATGCTACGCGTGGTGGTGGGGCCTTTGAAATAGCTGCTGGATTTTATTTTGGGGCTGGCGGCTGTGTTGAGTGCCCTTTTGGGTTTTAGGTTGGAGAAACTTCATTTTGCTTTTAAGCGTGTGGGCCTCAGTTCATCTTCCCAAATACAGCTTAAGTGATTTGCCGAGCCTAAACTTGGCAGCATATTCCTCCCAACAACAGGACAAACCGCCCATTCAGCCCTCTATCCCTTGCCAAATCGCTCTGAAAGCCGGTTCTTTAGGCACATCCGACCGTTGGCCATGAATCGAAAATACTCGCGTAAGCACAGACTTTTATTCTACTACTTTTTGATGGCGGGTTCCTTGCTCATCGCCCAAGGCGATGGCGGGGGACCCGAATTTGTCTTCGAAGAGTTTGAGTTACCACGTGGGCTCAACGGGAACCATGTACAGGCAATCGCACAGGACTCTTTCGGGTTTATGTGGTTCGGGTCACAGTCCGGCTTGCACCGCTGGGACGGATATGAGATGAGGACTTATCTGCACGACCGCACCGATTCGACTAGCATCGCCTCTAACTACGTTGAGTACCTGTACGTAAGTAAGGACGGTAGTTTATGGATCGGTACTTACGGGTATGGTCTTGACCGATTTGATTATCAACGGGAGACTTTCCAGCACATTGACTACGTGCCCAAAGGGAAAGAAAGGGCTGACCAGAGGTATGTGGCTAGTATCACCGAAGACAAAAACGGTCAATTGTGGATCGCTACTTACGATGGGGTTTACCGCTACGACCCTGAGACTGAATACACCCGGCAATATCTCCACAATCCGCAAGATCCTAGCAGCCTCAGCTATAATGTCTGCAGGGTGGTCTATGTTGACGGCCAAGGAACCTTATGGATAGGGACAGGTATGCCTTGGGAAGATGATAAGTCCGGAGGCCTTAACCGTTACCGGCCGGAAACAGATGACTTTGAACGCTACCTAGCCAGCGCCGGAGAAGTAACGGGACTGGCTAGTAACAAAATCACCGCAATCTTTGAAGACTCACAACAACATCTCTGGATCGGGACCAGCGGAGACGGTCTACACCAGCTAGACCGAACAACCAAAAGATTTACCAGAATCGGAGGAGATTTGGATGAACCCTACGCCACGGAGATTGCTAATGATGTAAGACACGTTCGCTTCATTTTTGAAGACCGTAACCAGCGGCTGTGGATCGGTTGCTGGCAGGGCGGCATCAAATCTTTTGATCTTAATAACCGAGCAACCAAAACGTACTATTACGAGCAGGATAATCCAAATGGACTTCCTGAACATTATCCATGGACGATCTTCCAATCACGCGACGGCACACTTTGGGCACTCACAGCCGGCCCCAACGCAGGCGTTTCAAAACTGATGGAGAGTATCTCCCGCATTCATACAGGTCCTAACTGGCCTAAAAACGTAACGGCCCTTGGAGAAGCCCGTAACGGAGACCTTTGGGTCATTGATCAAGCGGGAAGGTTGTACCGTTATGACCCAGGCACTAAGGAAGTTGACCTGGTACTGAAAGCGGGCTCTGTTCCAGCTAAAATAAAGCAGGTAGTGGAAGATGATGCAGGCTGGCTCTGGTTTAAGAACTACGGCCAAAACGGCTTGCTGCGGTACGACCCCAGCAGCAAAGTAAGCGTTATCTACCAGAATGACTTTAACGATAAAAAAAGTGTAGGCCCTGGACGGGTCTCGGATATTTATCTTGATCAAAAAGGTCGAATATGGTCCATCACTAATCTTGGCTACCTAAGTTGTTATCAACCGGAAACCAATGATTTCAGAACCTACTCTATGGTAAAGCCACCGGATAGAAGTTTTGAATACAATTACTTTACCAGCATTACTGGTGCTGCGGATGGTAAACTCTGGGTAGTTGGTTCAGGCTTCGCGCGTGATGACTCTCCTACTGTCGTCTTACGATTCTCCCCAGAGACAGAAACGGTAGATGCCGAAGCTGATGTAGAAAGCTTCACCAAGTATTTCGCTGGTGATGAACGCATCCTCAGCAGCGCGAGTGATCAGGAAGGAAACCTATACCTCTGGTCTAGTGATCATTTCATCTCGTTTGCTCCAGACGGAACGGAGAAAGTAGTGGCTCCCTCCGACCGCTTCGGGGCTACCGATTTTAATAACTTGCTGGTAGACCAACAACAGCGAGTTTGGCTGATTACGGATAAGATTCAGCTATTCGACCCAGGTACAGAGATCTATTCAGTGATTGCCAGCGGTAGCCGGTATGCTGATTGGCTAGATAGTAGACACTCTGTATTCGGCATGGCGAGAGGGAAGATCTATACCTGTGTTGGAGAAGGTTTGTTAGAAATTGACCCCGCTAAAGTCGGCGGCGTGCCAACCGCCGAGCCCGCTGTAAGTATGATCAGTGAATTTGCGGTTCTGGCAGCGGACCTCGATTCGACCCGAGATCCGATTACGCTTCCATTACATCAAACCGACGAACCTATACAGTTAGCGCACGATCAAAACGCCTTCAGGATTCGTATTGGCAATCCCAATTACCGCAACTCCGGGCCCAGCCGGCAAGAAACCCAATTGGGCGGGCACGATAATATCTGGCGAGCCGTATCTGCTGACGGGGAGGTAGGATACCTCGGCCTACCCCCGGGCAGCTACATCTTTCGGGTCCGGACCGCTAACGACAACGGCGACTGGGGGCCGCCAAAGACGTTGGATATAGTTGTGGCTACCCCCTGGTGGAGTACATGGTGGGCATACATGGCCTATGCACTCCTTGCCTCCGGGCTGTTGACCTTGATTTATCGCTTCCAATTGAGCATAAGGCTAGACCAAGCAGAAGCTGTTCGCTTAAGAGAACTGGACGCCGTCCGCTCCCGACTCTACACCAATATTACCCACGAATTCCGGACACCATTGACGGTTATTTTGGGGATGGCCACTCAAATAAAAACAAATCCTGACCGCTGGCTTGTAGAAGGGCTAACGATGATCGAACGCAACACCCAGCGGCTTCTCGGGCTCGTGAACCAACTACTGGACCTGAGCAAACTAGACAACAACGGCACACAAATGAAAACTAAACATGGAGACGTAGTTGCCTATCTCCGATACGTAGTAGACAGTGTTCATGCGCTAGCCTCAACTAAAAACATTGGTTTCCATTTTTACGCCGAAG
Source organism: uncultured Lewinella sp. (assembly GCA_964410795.1). Classification (GTDB taxonomy): domain Bacteria; phylum Bacteroidota; class Bacteroidia; order Chitinophagales; family Saprospiraceae; genus Neolewinella. Next base: position 19,158 of record CAYPIM010000078.1, read on the forward strand.
CTCCCACCGTTGAGATGGATTTTGACCCGGAGAAGGTACAGCAAGTCGTCATTAACCTGCTCTCCAATGCGATCAAGTTTACTCCGAAACGGGGCAATGTTTACGTTACAGTGCGAAGGCTATCCGCTGCCGACCCGACCAATGTAATTACGGGCACCCCCGCACTTTATGTTCAGGTACGCGATTCTGGTGCGGGTATTGCTGAAGATCGGCTGCCCTACATTTTTGATCGCTTTTATCAGGCCGATGATTCAGATACCCGAAGGGCAGAGGGGACGGGTATTGGCCTTGCGCTCGTCCGGGAGTTGGTTGGCCTTATGAAAGGCGAGATCTCCGTTAAAAGCCAGCTAAGCCAGGGAACTGAATTTGTTGTGATACTTCCCGCGGAAAGCCATGAGGGGACACCTCCCCTCGCACTTAAACCGATTGTTTTGGCTTCGAGCTCAGCCGCTTCAACTTCCATTGCACCTGCGGCCGCGCCAACACATATTGATAAAGATGAAAAGATACCTGAAGTAGAATCAGGCAGGCCCAGGGTACTGCTGATTGAGGACAACCCTGATGTTGTGGCCTACCTGGCCAGCTGCCTGCAGGATGATTACGAGCTACTGGTTGGCCATGATGGGCAGGAAGGCATCGAAATCGCTACCGAACAGGTTCCTGACTTAGTGGTTACGGACGTTATGATGCCCCGGCAAGACGGTTTCTCTGTTTGTCATGCCCTGAAACAGGATACGCGTACCAGTCACGTTCCCATCATTATGCTAACGGCTAAAGCCGATGCTCAAAGCAAGCTTACCGGCCTGGAAACCGGTGCCGACGCCTTTCTGGTAAAACCATTTGACCAACAGGAGTTGTTGCTGCGAATTGAGAAATTGATCGAAGGCAGGACCCGCCTCCGGGCCTACTACCTTGGTGTTGCTGGAGCGGAAAAGTCCACCGCCAGGGAAGCACCGAAAGAGGAAGACCGCCAGGAGCACGAGTTTATTCGAAAACTACGGACGACCGTTGAAGAACACATCGATGACTACGACTTCACCGTAGAAGTTTTTTGCCACGAAGTGGGTATGAGCAGTTCTCAACTCCACAGAAAATTGACGGCGCTGACCGGCCTCTCCCCCATCCGTTTTATCCGTTTTGTAAGGCTCAGTCGGGCAAAGATTCTGCTGGGAGATCCAGGATTAAGCGTTAAAGTCATCGCTTACGAGACTGGTTTTAATGACCCCAGTTACTTCAGCAGGTCCTTCAAAAAAGAGTTCGGGATGACACCACTGGAGTGGCGGGAGCAACGGCCGGAGCGGGCGGGAGGCGGGGAGTAACCCGGTGTACATAAAGCATCCGCTTTTGGTAATTGATGGTAAAGACCCATGGTGCAAGGAATTCCCGGCCAAGGATGCCGTCGAGTTCAGTCCGGTACAACTTTTTCAAAGAAGTAAGATTGATAAGTAGGGTGCGCATTGCCCCGCAGCGGTAGCGGCCACCAAGATGAAGGCGGTAGAGTCTACCGCCCTCTATCATCTTCGCCCGCCCGTCAGAAGAACGGACCTTCACTTTGCCCGTTTTTTGGAAGTTCGCCCTCAGGGCTCCGGCGTGGCGCTTGTCTAACAGATTATGTCCGGCCCCGGTATCCAGGCCCATGCGCAACACCTCTCCTTCCACCTTTATGCGTAATACAGGGAGGAAGTTTTCCAGTTGGAACGGAAAACTATCTACCCGGCTCGAGCTAAGCTTCGTTAATGCCCCAAGCGGAGTAAAGATGACTACCTTCTCTTGGTATTTTAGGGTAATCTCGTAGTCTTTCAACATGGCATAACCAAGCAAACCAAGCAGGTTAGATTCTACGCCTTGTTGAAGGTGACTTAGGTCAACTACCTGCGCATGACCCGGATTTAGACGGAGTAAACCAATGGTCAGGTTTTGTACCTGCAAGTAGCCAACTTGCACCTCCCCAAGCAATCCTCGTGCTGTACTCTTTTGCCCGCCTACCGCTGAGAAATGAGCTTGGTTGAGTACCAGTCCGCCCGCCCCAGTATCAAGAATCAGGTGGCCACTCTGGCCGTTGACCGTAGCCTCCAGCAAAATCAAACCGCCCGCCTCCGTGAAGGGAACGGTAACTGCCTGGCCAGAGCTACTGTAAGCGGGAGCCACCCAGATCAGTAAAAAGTATAAAAGTATGGCTTTAGGCATGGCGGTGGCCAGCCCAGGTAGGGAAAGATAAGGCATTGTTAAATAGATTTCCCCTAACCGAAGGTAGCTAGAGGTCTTGTACCAAAAGTGGGGGTTATAGGCTTGAGGAGGGAGGACAAATCTCCTTTACCGTGGACGCCAGCCAGAATCAGGTAGGACATTTTGCCCAGCCAGTGCAACCCTCCCAGAAAGCCGTCGTAATTATGGATAACTATTATCAACATAATGACGTTTCAGACCTTTCGCCCAGCTGACCCTTTGGTTACTCAATTCGTAGATTATTATTACCTCGACTCTAAGCCTAAAAACCAAGAAACTACTTACGACTGTTTTCCGCACTACAACAACACCCTGTCGCTCTACGCTTCCCACGAAATGCCTGAGGTTGGAAAAGTCATCCACAATAGCAAACTACCGCCTCTTCAGATATTCACTCCCCTACGTGAGGACGTGCTGCGCGTGCGACAAATCGGACCAGTACACCGGGTCGTGATTGTCTTTAAAGTGTTGGGGCCTCAACAATTTTGGCCGGGTTTATCCTTTGCGGAATACCATACCAAGCATCCTTTCTTCAACCTTGCTGAAATGAACAGCTTATTCGCTACTAAAGACGTGAAGTTGCTTACAGAACGGTTGGATCAATTCCTGAACAAGCGGTATAGTCTGCGTCCTCCGGATTTAGTTGATGATATCGTCAGGTATATTTTTGACCATCCCACCAACTTTTCGGTTGGAGAGATGGCCAGTTCGTTTGGGGTGAGCCGCAGGCACCTTCACCGCTTATTCAAAGCAAGTATTGGTGTATCCATCAAACGATTTCAGGAAATTGTCGTCTTACGCACTTGCATCGATCAAAAGCTATCGGGGCATAAAGAAAAGAGTCTGACCCAACTTGCCTACGCCGCCAACTATAGTGACCAGGCGCACATGATTCGGGCTTTTCGCAAATTTACGGAACGTGCACCTCTGCAATTTTTCAAGAAGGGGCAGCTGCTGGGGCAGGCCGATACCTTTTGGCATCTGATGTAGTGGGCATGTCCCATTCGTTCAATTTTAGGCTAATTCGCAACGGTAATTTTGTCAAAAATCTTACCTATGCGCTACCTCCTGATTCCTATACTGTTCTTCCTTCTACCTCTAAATGGGCAGGCACAGAAAGGCTATACAGCCATGACAAAGGCCGCTCTGACAACCATGTGGAAATACCAGGGTACAGATACAACGGGCTTTGACACGACCGGATATCAACTGGCCCTCTCTCGGTATGAAGAAGCTTTCGAAATGTACCCAGACAGCATCAACTCCCTCGGTATGTACAAAGCCTCCGTACTGTCAGGAAAACTAGGATTATTGGACAAAGCTTTCGGTTACCTTGAAGTACTGACCAAATTCAACGAGACCGAAATTGGTGGTTGGGACATCATAGCGGGTAAATACGCTAAGTGGGAATACGACAACTTGCTGGATGATCCGCGTTGGCCGGGAATGTTAGAGCGTGCTAGGAAACAGAAAAAGGCTTTCCACCAGGAGCTAAACGATGCGGAGCAGGAACTGCTCGCAAGCCAACCCTGGCTAACCGACACCACGCTCTCTGGTAAAACCATTTACCAGCAAATCCGAGGTTTTACCAATTACCTGCCTAAAACCAGGCACGATTTTTCCGTCACGCTGCCCATGAACGACAGCACGAACAATTCTTATTTCGTACATCTCCCTCCGGGCTACAATCAGACGCGTGAGTATCCCGTACTTGTATTTCTTCACGGTGCCGTACGTTGGAACCGTTTGTCTGAATACCGGATGGCAGATGACGTCTTGAGCGGTTGGAATAGGTTTTACACCCAGTACGCAGATTCGCTGGGCGTAATTCTGGTGTTCCCGAAGGGAAGCAAACAGTACAATTGGATGACGAGCGACGATGGCTTTTTCATGGTCCCAGCCATCGTTCGCCAGCTTAAACAATCACTTAATATCAACGACGATAAAGTATTCATTACCGGTCATTCAAATGGAGCCACAGGATCGTTTTCTTACCTGGTAAAGCAACCAAGCCCATACGCAGGTTTCTACGGTTTTAACACCTATCCGAAGGTATTTACCGGAGGTACTTTTGCGGAAAATGCACAAACCCGTTCTTTTCTGAACTTTTCTACGGACGAGGACTATTACTATCCCCCTTCCGCTAACGACGACTTGACAAAGCTGATGGGCAAACTCGATGTGGATTACCGTGATATTCGGTTCAACGGCTTCCCGCACTGGTTTCCGGAGTTCGACGAATCGGAAGAAGCTTACCAGCATTTGTTTACCGATCTCATCCAACGTGAACGAAACCCCTTTCCTGCAAAGTTGAGTTGGGAGTTTGACGACAATGCCTACGGAACGGTAGACTGGCTAGCCGATATGACCCTCGACACCTCTGCCTCCAGGGCGAACTGGCAGCAGCCCTACAACTTCCCCATCACGGAATGGCTAGAGTATGACGACAACGACAGCTTGGTGACCCTGACGGTAGATAAACAAGCCTTTGATCTGCCAAGAAAATCGGGCAAGATCAAAGCTGAATACGACAACAATACTTTCCGTCTAAAAACCTCCCGTATCGGAGCACTTACGGTGCTAATTTCTCCAGAGATGGTGGACATGAAGCGGCCGGTGCAGATGTACGTAAATGATGTACTCAAGTTTGAGGGTCAGGTAGATTACGACAAGCCAGTAATCCTTGAACGTTTTGCGGCTACGCGAGATCGAAGACAGGTTTGGGTTAACGCTTTGCGGATTACATTATGATAGCTCACTAGTATTATTAGCCGCTTCTGGTCTCGCCAACCTACCAAATATGCAATACTCCCTACCGGATATACATTAGCGGGGGAAGCTGTATACTTATACGGCTGATAATCGCTTTATTTACATACGGCAATCTTGCTGTCATTGAACTGGTTTAAACTTTTCGTTCACGACCTTATCCGCGCCCTGATGATCACTAGCTTCGTTGCAAAAATCCTCACTTAGCTAAGGCTAAGTTCCGGTTTTCGCGCCTCGCCAGTAATCATCAGGTCTGCGGAGCGGCCAGCTCAGAAAAGTTTAAATCAGTTCACTCTAAGTTACCCTATTATGCTGTTTATGCTCAACCTATATTTCCTCTTTAGCGTCGTCCAAGACGATATCTATCTTTAGCAAATTAGCTCCTCACTCTAAGCCTGAT
>CAYPIM010000079.1:0-24148 GCA_964410795.1 uncultured Lewinella sp.
TGAGTCTATCGCCTGAATAACGAAAGCGTGGGGTTATGGAACCGCTTCGCGGTTTCCTGCACCCCACGCTACGCTAAATGTCCCTCCGAGACTTACCCATCGATTTAAGTACCCCAAATGCCCATTAGCTAAGCGTATAATAATGGCCTGGTATAATGCCAAAGGTTGGTTTTGAATTCTATTTCCTCGGGGCACAGCCCACTCGCCCGTTTCTTCTTTTACCTCCCCCTTGCACCTGCGGCCGCGCCACCTGAAAACACTGCAACTTCGACGCAAGCAAATAGTGTTACCATACCACAAGCACAAGCACTATCTTCGCACCCGATTTGGTCTTGCAGCCTTATAAATTGATGGTCTTTTAGGCCAGCATAAAGTTTAACTACAAGACTACAAGACTATCAGACTACAAGACTAACATATGTCCGCCCCGAAGACCTATACCGCCAAAGACGTTGAAGCCAAATGGTACGCCCACTGGATGGAGAAAAATTATTTCCACAGTGAGCCCGATGAGCGCGAGCCGTTTGCCATCGTAATCCCGCCGCCCAACGTCACCGGAGTGCTACACATGGGCCATATGCTGAACAACACCATTCAGGACATCCTTATTCGGAAAGCACGCCTAGACGGGAAGAACGCCTGTTGGGTTCCTGGAACAGACCACGCCAGCATTGCAACCGAAGCAAAGGTGGTTAAGAAATTACGCGAGCAGGGTATTAAGAAATCGGACCTGACGCGTGAAGAGTTCATGACCCATGCCTTTGCCTGGAAAGACGAGTACGGTGGCATCATCCTGAAGCAACTTCAAAAACTTGGTGCAAGTTGCGACTGGGAGCGCACCCGCTTTACGATGGAGCCGGAGCTCTACAAGGCCGTCATCAAAGTCTTCGTTAACCTCCACAAAAAAGGCAAACTGTACCGTGGTCTGCGCATGACCAACTGGGACCCTGCTGCTCAGACGGTACTCTCTAACGAGGAGGTTATCCACACCGAAGAAAACAAGAACCTCTACCACGTACGCTATAAGGTTGCGGGTACTGAAGACGAATACATCGTTGTTGCTACCAGCCGTCCGGAAACCATCCCGGCGGATACCGCCCTGGCTGTTCATCCGGACGACCCGCGCTATGCTAAGTATCATGGCCGCAAGGTTATCGTTCCCATAGCAAACCGTGAGGTTCCGATCATTGCCGATGACTACGTCGCGCAAGACTTCGGTACTGGTGCCCTCAAGATCACCCCAGCTCACGACATGAACGACAACGCCCTGGGCGAGAAGTACGGCCTGGAGGTTATCGATCTGCTCAACGGTGATGGTACGCTAAACGAAAACGCCATTGAGTTCGTCGGTATGGACCGCGACGAGGCCCGCGTTGAGTTCGTCAAGCTCCTCAAAAAAACCGGCGATCTGCTTGAAACTAAGCAGTACCGTACCAGCGTTGGCCGCTCCGAGCGGACGAACGCCGTTGTTGAGCCCCGCCTGACGATGCAATGGTTCCTGAAGATGGATGAATTTGCTGCTACCGCGCTCAGCGCGGTGGAATCTGGCGAGGTGAAGTTTCATCCGGCCAGCATGATTAATATGTACCGTTCGTGGCTCAAGCCTGAAAACGCACGTGACTGGCCCATCAGTCGTCAGCTTTGGTGGGGCCAACGCATCCCCGCTTGGTACTACCAGGACGAAGTTTTCGTTGCGGAGACCGAAGCCGAAGCCCTCGCTTTGGCCAAAGAAAAATTTCCGAACATTACCATTGCCGAGCTCAGCCAGGACGAAGACGTTCTCGACACTTGGTTCTCCAGCTGGCTCTGGCCAATCTCTGTATTTGACGGTTTCAAAGACACGAAGGAACTAGAATACTACTACCCGACCAATGACCTGGTAACGGGCTGGGACATCATGTTCTTCTGGGTAGCCCGAATGGTTATGGCGGGCTATGAGTTCAGTCCTGAACTGCTGGGCGAGGCCTTCGCGAAGCAGAACGGGAAGATGCCCTTTAAGAACGTTTACTTCACCGGCATGGTCCGCGATGAAAAGCGGCGCAAGATGTCTAAATCGTTAGGTAATAGCCCTGACGCGCTTGAACTGTTAAAGAATTACGGTGCCGACGGCGTTCGGTTCGGCATGCTGTCTAGTGCAGCGGCAGGCAACGACATTGTCTTTGATGCTCCGCTCGACCCAAAAACTAAGCAGGCGCTCAATGAATCAGAGCTCTGCAACCAGGGTAAGAAATTCTGCAATAAGATTTTCAACGCCAACCGTCTGATCCAAGGTTTCGAAGTAGCCGATACTGCTCCTAATCCGACAGCAGTTCTGGCGGCCAAATGGTTGGAAGCGAAGCTGAACCATACCATCGCTGAGGTAGACCGGATGCTGGCCGAGTACCGGGTTAATGAAGCCATGATGACGCTCTATAAGTTCATCTGGGGAGATTTCTGCTCCTGGTACCTAGAGGCAATTAAGCCCGCCGAAGGCGAGGCCATTAGCAAGCAAACACTGGAGGTCACCATCTCCGCCTTCGAGCGGATGATGACCCTCTTGCATCCCTTCATGCCCTTCATTACCGAGGAGGTTTGGCATGATTTGCGCGACCGTCAAGAAGGCGAAGATTGCATTGTTTCCAGTTGGCCTAAGGCAGCGAAGTACGAGGCGGCCATCGTCAAATCTTTCACCCAACTGCAAGACACCGTTTCTCACATCCGCGACGTTCGGAACCAGCGCTCCATCAATAAGCGGGAGGAACTGAAGCTGTTCGTAAATAAGAGTGCTGAATCTGAGGCGCTTTTGGGCGCGGCCGCAGGTGCAAAGGAATTTCTTAAGAAGGCAGGCGTCCTGAGCACTGTAGACCTGACGACCGACGCTCCGGCGAACGCCCTACCCTTCCTGATTGGCAATGACAAGGCTTACTTGGTACTCAACGAAGTAATTGATTTTGCAGCAGAAAACGCCAAGATCAACGAGGAGATCAAACGCCTCGAAGGTCAGCTAAAAGGTGTTACCAAGAAATTGGCCAATGAGCGTTTCGTTGCAAACGCCCCTGAAGCCGTGGTTGCCCTCGAGAAAAAGAAGATGGCAGACTGGACAGAAAAGGTAGAGAGCTTGCGGGCTATGCTGGGGTAGTCCGGACAATGCAACAAATAGGCCTAAAAACCTACCGGAACGTATAGGGTGACAAATAAGAAATAAGCAAAGAATGTCGGCCAATTCCCAAGGCTGAGTATTTCAATGGCTTATATTTGCCTCTACACTTCCACCTCTGCTCGGGAAGTGAAACTTTTATTTTAACCTTGTCCAGGAAAGCGTCCACTGAATTCACAACTACTCTTGCTCGTAGTCTTAGTAGTTTTTTTGCCTATAGCACCCTGCTGTTGGGCTTGTTTTCTGGTGCACTGAACGCTCAGGAACACACCATCGATTTAAGGTACTGGGATGTAGAAGACGGCTTACTTCACCGAGCGGTAAACGTGGTTTTCGAAGATACGGATGGTTTTATTTGGCTCGGTAGTGAGCGTGGCTTGCAACGCTTTGATGGCCGCGAGTTCACCAATTGGTCTTACGGTAACACCAATGGACAAATAGAGACAGTAAAACTTATCGACCAAGACTTAGGTGGAGATATATGGACAAGTTTCTGGGCCTTTACCAATCCAATTACAAGGGAAGTAAATGCCCATAAAAAGAAGTTTGGCGAATACATGCCACTAATTAGCAACGATAGTAATTCGGGATGGATTCCGCACGGCAGCAAACGATATTCCAAGAATACGAAAGGTGAATTTGTATTTATATTGAACAGACCTACCCGGTTAGCAACAGTTGGTGCGGAGGGTGAATATAAACAAGCTCCATTCTCTAACCCAACGGATACCCTTTTGGAGCTACAGTACGTAGATCGTAACGACAAACTCTGGATAAAGGTCGACACAAGCTATTTAGAACTCCTGCGAATGGATACTTCGGGCGCAGTAGAAGCGAGCTACTCATTTCCTGAATATAAGCACGCAAGTCAGTTTAGCGAAGATGAAAACGGCATTTATTGCATTGCTAAAAAGGCCAATGGCAACCGTGAGTTTCTTTTGCTAAAAAAGGATGGAAGCATTCAAAGTAAAGCTAGAATTGAAAAAGGTGAACGCGCTTTTAAAGGGCGCAAAACCTTTTGGCGATTGAACGACCAAAGCATCCGTGTTTATGCTGCGCCAACGGACGAAAGGCCAATCGCAGAACTTACTAAAGCTAACTACCCCGCCGAATTATTTGATGCGAGTAACGAGGTCTTTGAAACCCGAAACGGTGATTTCTGGATCCATGGTCGACTCGGGCTTTTTAAACTGACGATAAGGAGTAGTTCATTCAGAAAAATTGCAACATCCAATCAATTAACCAAAATGAAGGCTGTTAGGTCAATCTCTAGTTTAGGAGATGATTTGTATGCAGTGAATAGCCACGGGGAGGCAAGCAAATTCAAGTCGAAAGGTGACAAACCACCACAAGTGATCTGCCAGCAAGCAAGTAGCGTTTATAGCAATAAGGCGGGGGAAATTCTAATTGCTGGAACAGGCAAAATATACCAATATGATGATACAAAAGGACTGAATGAATGGGCAAACTTTGACCCAGAAAAACTTGGCAAAATCCTCACCTTTTATGAAGCTGAGAACGGCGATTACTGGTTCGGAACCGCACTAGGTTTAGCGGTAAAACCGGCTGAGGAGACCCAATTAGTTTTGCCACCGCCGAACCTTGAAGTATATATGGCTGGTCCTCAGACTCGTGAGGTTAGAGCCATACACCCCGATGGGAAAGGAGGCCTATGGTTGGCTACTGATGTAGATTTATACCGTTATGATCCAGCCGAGAGAGAATTTACCGAACGCTACGGTGCGGTAGAAGAAGGCGATTTTTATATCCCGGCCGAGATCTATTATGATTTCTACGAGGAGGAAGACGGAACACTTTGGATAGCTAATAACGCGGGGTTGTTACGTTGGGGGAAAAACCGACGCAATTATCAACTCTTTACCAACCAAGATGGCTTGCCTAATGGCCACATTTACTCCATTACCCCGGATGAGAAAGGGCGGCTCTGGCTCAGTAGCGATAATGGAATCGTTTCTTTTGACATCAAGAGTTTTGCTATCCGTACGTTTTTAGAAGGTGATGGCATCAGTTATTATGGATTCCAACCTAGTGCCGCTCATCAAACTAAAGAAGGGACGATTTTGCTAGGTAGTTCTAATGGGATCACGGCTTTCAATCCTCAAGATTTTTCCGAACAAATAACAACAGAAAGCGCAAAGCTTCTCATTACCAGCTATGAGCTGTACGAAGGAAAAGCAAAGAAGTTGTTGCTCAAAACCGATGAATTATTAGCTACAAACGAAATCCTTTTTCAACCAGGCGATGCTTTCTTCCGACTAAAGTTCGCTCTGCTAAATTACGCGAGACCACAACGCATGCAATATGCTTATCGCTTCGGTGACGAGGATTGGACCTACCAGAAAAGTAATGTCCTGCAGGTCAGCAAACCAGCTTATGGAAGCTATGATTTATTGATAAAGGGCTTGGACGAAAACGGCGTTTGGTCTGATCAAGAGCTGTCTATAACATTACGTGTGATTAAGCCTGTTTATCTCCGCACCTGGTTCATTGCGTTTACCATATTTCTACTGGCCGGAGGAATTTTCCTCTTCTTTCAGGAACGAACCCGAACCCTGAAAAAAGAAATAAGCCGGGCAACGGGCACCATTGCCAAGCAAGCCGAAGAACTTCGGCAACTAGACAAGCTCAAGTCACGCTTCTTCGCCAATGTATCCCACGAATTAAGGACTCCTTTGGCCCTGATGCTTGGTCCGATTAAACGGTTGCGGAACCAGCAGGTTGCCAACCCGGAAGAGCAAAAAAAACTGTTCAGCTTTCTTGAACGCAACACCATGCATCTCCGCGAGCTGGTAAATGAGATTCTCGATTTATCCAAACTGGAAAACAATAAACTGGAGCTGAAACCATCGCCAACTCCCCTAAGGGAATACTTGAAGTCTCACCTGAGTCAGTTCTATTCGATTGGCAACAGCGAGAACGTTTTGGTAGAGAGTGAGTTATTGGTTAGTGACGAGTTAATCCTGATGATTGATCAGAAGAAGTTCGAAAAAGTCATCAATAACTTCTTGTCTAATGCCGTAAAATTCACCCCTCCTGCGGGCAGAATCCTATTCTTAGCGAGGGAAGAAGAAGACACCGTTTTGATTTCCGTAGAAGACAACGGAAGGGGTATTTCCGCAATGGATCTTCCCCACGTCTTCGATCGCTTCTATCAATCCAAAGACAAAGACGTACCGACCGAAGGTGGAACAGGAATTGGCCTTTCCATGTCTCGCGAGTTGGCCAAATTGATGAACGGAGAGGTTTGGGCAGAGAGCACGCTGGGCGAAGGGAGCACATTCTACTTCAGGTTTCCAAAGTGGATCAGTGAAGAAGTTGCCGTTCCAGTCCAAGAATTTGGCGCGGCCGCAGGTGCAGAGAAAGTTTTAGAAGCAGAGGTAACCGTAGGAGGGCCTGCTGTTCCAGGAAAGCACATTCTCATTGTAGAAGACAACGCCGACCTTCGGGAGTACTACCAAATTCTCCTCTCCGACTACGCTTTAACCCTGGCCGAGAATGGCCGTAAAGCTCTAGACTATCTCAGCCAAGGAAAACTACCAGACCTCATCATCAGTGACCTCATGATGCCGATTATGGACGGTATGCAGCTACTCGCTCACCTGAAGGCATCAGACAGCTTCCGTCACCTCCCGGTTATCATGCTGACGGCAAAAACGAACCAGCAGGTAAAAATTGAAGCCCTCCGCTATGGTATCGACGACTACCTAAATAAGCCCTTTGATGACGACGAGCTCCGAATCAGAATAACGAACTTACTCCTTCGCCAAGCAGAACGAAAAGTCTTCCTTCAGGAAGAAAACGTCGACGAAGCAAAACCAACCCTTGCCGCATCAGACCTCAACTGGTTAAAAGAAGTAGAAGCCTTCATCTTTGAACGGCTGGAATCTCCGGACCTATCCGTAGGCTTACTCTCTCAAGTCTTTTCCATGAGCGAGTCTACCCTTCTCCGGCAGATAAAACGGTTGACGGGCCTAACCCCAAAAAGATACCTTCAGGAACTTCGCCTTAGCCAAGCACGGGAGTTCATTTTAAACAACGAATACCGCAGCATTTCTGAGGTCGCCTATCAGGTCGGTTTTAAGGACTCGGCGGCCTTTTCCCGTAGCTTCAAAAAGCGATTTGGCAAGGCACCTTCGGAGGTGGCTTGAGGTTCGAGTCTATAGCAAATTGAAGACTCCTTCGTTATGGTTGAAGGTGCGACAAGCTTCCTGTATACCTTATACCTAAGTCACTGTTACTCTATCACTCCACCCGCAAGCGGCCGATTTTAAGGTATGTCTCCTCTTCCTCCCATTCCAGTAAATAGTAATACAGGCCGGGTTCCGCCTTTACATTATCTTCAATGTTCAGTATAAAACCGTTACTGGCTGGCGTCAGTATAGCTGGCAAGGTAATTAGGTAGTTTGATTGCTGATAGTCTGCCAGCTTATTAGATAGCAAGAGCAATCGAATAGTAAGCTCGTCTTGAGTAAGCTCCGTGTTAAGCTGACCATTGAAAGAGAACGTTATAGTGCCGTTGATCCTCCGTATGGTTGCATCCGGAGTAGGCCTCGTCAATTCGATGCCGACTTCTCCTCCCCGAAGCTGATCCTTCATTTCCGCTTCGATGAGAGGGTTGGGATCATAATTTGCTGCGAATATCATAGGTGGAGACTCAACCTCCTCTTCTGGCTGGGGAGACGAAGCCTTACGCGTTGGCGCAACGGGGGCTTCTGTCGGGGGGGCTAAATCCGTTGGGGTACTGTCTTCAAAAGCTGGTTGGAGGGTGTCGTTTGGGATTGCAGAGCGGTTGTCTTCTGAGGAGGCACTTGTTTCTCTCATCTGTACCGGCGCGGGTTCAAGTTCCTTCTTGTGCGGCCAAAAAAACCAGCCCAATGCAGCGATGAGGAATAGGATGCCCAACTTCCAGCTCCAAAATCCAGTCTTTTCCGTCTTAGCAGACTCCGACCGAAAGCGGATCATGTTTTCCAGAAGCTGGTCTTCGGGGGCGGGGGCAAGTACTTCGTCCAGTTCTCTCCAGATGGCAACCGCTTCTTTCAGGTCAGTGCTTTCCTTGAGGGCTTCTTCAAAAACCAGGTGCTCGTCGGGGCTCAACTGGCCGTCGACGTAATCAGGAATCTGGTCATTGAATTTTCGTGTTGCCATTTCGGTTTAGGACAGGTCTCGGTAACGGTAATCTTTTTGAATTAGTTGGGTCAATTTAGCCTTGCAGGTTCTGTTCTTTTTTTTGATGTAGTCAGGCGTGTAGCCAAGTTTTTTCGCAATTTCCGCAAGAGGAACTCTTGCAAAAAACATACGAAGAACCCGTTGGCATTTATCTCCTAGTTCTGATAGTTTTTCCCGAAACAGTCTCCTTTTATCTACCCCAAGCAGGGCCGTTTCAAGTGCTTCCGTATCTGATAATCCCTCGGTATGAGCCGAAGTGACCCTAATTTCCCTATCTTTTTTTCGTAATTGGCGTAGCCAGATAAAGCGGCTTACACCTGAGATGTAAGTTCCCAACGTAGAAGAAAGAATAAAATCGGCTTCTTTCTTCTTAAAAACCACCACCAAGGCATCCTGAAAAACGTCTTCTGCCTCAGCAGTACTTCCTCCATTTTTCTGGACAAAGCTTACAACTTGAGGCAAAAAACGCGAGTAGATAACTTTAAGTATTTCGTAATCATCTGCCCATAAGCCTTCCAACAGCTGTTGGTCGGTAAACTTGCGCGAAATGGAAGTTGAGGACATAGTCAAATTTATCTAAAAGCGGTATCTCAACAAGCTATTGAACAGACGCAAATGTACACAACATGCCTTTCACGATGGAACATTCAATTCGCCGACCAGTAGTGCCGACAATTCCTATCGTTAAAGAACAAGATAAGGGGGGGGACAAATCAGACAACGTGTCTTGTATAGGGTACTGGGTAGAAGCTTTCTCCTAACTTTGGCAAGCTTAGTTCATCACTACTGAACTGGTTTAAACTTGATATTACCCTCATCTCGACAACCAATTTATGATCTTCAGATTTACAATACTACTTCCTGCTTTCCTAATTTTTACGGCGATAAACAGATCTTCCGGTCAATCCATTGACACCACCTCTTACGAAGGGCTATTGAAAAGCGCCTTCCTGGCCGCTGAAGCTGAAGCTTTTCCCGAAGCTTTTCGAATTGTAGACAAGGCCATAGCTCTTCACCCTACTCTTAGTAAGGAAAGACTGATGGCACAGTTGCAACGAGGGCACATCTTACAGCTTTCAGGCAAAACAGAGCCGGCCCTTCAGGCAACTCTTCTAGTCCGAGATGCATGGATAGAGCACCATGATTCTACTGCAGTAGAGTTTGGGAAAATCAATTTTAACCTTGGCCAACGGTATTTTAGGGTATCTAAATATCCTGAAGCCATCAGAGCTTTCAATAAAGCCCTTGAGCTTTCCCCCAAAACAGATGATGTATATTGGAATTCGCAAACTGAATTACTGGTAATTTATGGGAACCAAGGCAATTTCGAAGCATGCTTACACACTTACCCCTCCTTACTAGAGCGCAGAAGAGAATTGCTTCGCAAGGCGCTGGCCGCCTCACCAGGCCCTGAGCGAGACCAAGAGGTTGCGAACCGAACCAAGGATATAGGAACGATGAAAGCCAACCAGGGCATCGTTTATTATAATGTCGGCAACGTCAAAGAGGCTATCCCAGCTTATGAAGAAGGAGTAGCCCTGATCCAGGAAGCGGTTGGCACCAAGCACAGGACTTACTTCGATTATGCCCCCGTCTTATTGCTTTTGTATCGAGCAGTAGGTCAAACCGATCGTGCGCTTGCCTTCGGCAAAGAACTTTGGGAGACTACCCTCAAAGCAAAGAGCTATCCTGCTGAGGCTGCCTTTATAGGAGATGCATTGTCTACTGTTCATATTCAGCTTAACCAAAATGAGCAAGCTCTACCTTACGCATTAAAGGGGGATAGCCTATATGTAGCGGGAGGAAAATCTACCTCCGTTGAAAGAGCCTCTCTCCTGCTGAATTTGGGGAAAATATATAAGGCACTCGCTCGGTATGATGAAGGAATGGAAGCACTAATGCTGTCTCAGAAAATCATGCTAGACCTCTCCGCTTCGGAACACGACATTGCCAAGTTAGGCCTCGTCGTGATCGCCGAGATCAAAGGAGAACAAGGTAAATACGATGAGCAGGTCGAAATTCTGATCAAGGCAAAGAACAATTTGGCCCCTCACTTCAGGTCTAACCTCGTTAGTTTCACCACTTTATTAGCCGCTAAAGCCAATGCGCATGAACAACTTGGTCAAATCAACGCAGCGACAAAGGAATTCCAGGATCTCTACCAGCTATTTGCGGATCAGATCAATGAGCAATTTGATTCCTTCACTGAGCAGGAACAACTTAGTTGGCAAAAGGTCCTTATTGGTTCTAATTACCACGCGCAGAACTTTGCCCTCCGCCATCCCAAGGCAAGGGGTGTAGCCGGCTTGGCCTTTGATTTAGATGTTCTCTTCCGTGGCATCGCTTTCAGCAACCGCAAGTATCTACTGAAACGGGTGCGCAACTCCTCCTCGATTGAGTTGCAAAATACCTACAAAAAGTGGTTGGCAGCACGCAATGAACTGAGTACTCAGTACCGACAAGCCGCGGCGAATAGAAGTATCAATCTCGATAGCCTTGAAGTTGAGGCCACTCAACTGGAAACCTCATTGGCGCGGCAATCACAAGCGTTCAAGACAGCTCGCGACATTCCAGGCTGGGAAAAATTAAGTCAGCAGTTAAAGCCTGGAGAGGTAATCATTAATTTCGTTTATGCAAATAAATATAATTTTGATAAGCAGTTGCCAGGGAAGCACCTTACAGCCTTCATCCTGCGGGCTGGCGGAAGCCCCCCTACAATAGTTCCTCTGCCAGGGCTCGATGAGTTAAAGAAACGCTCAACAACCAAATCCCTCTATACATCTGATAAGGGCGAGCAAAACAGCTTGCATTGGTTGCTGTATGAACCACTACGCCCCTACTTAAACGATGTCTCCTCAATCAGCTATTTACCAACAGGAATCCTTCATCGAATCAATTTAGGAGCTATCCCGGTTAGCCCCACCGCTACGCTTTCGGAAACTTATCAATTACGAAGGGTAAGCCAAGTCAACGAACTATTCATCTCTAAAATCAACCGTGAAGAGCAGCAAGCATCCGCTGTACTATTCGGAGGTATCAACTTCGACAACTTCGCCTCCTCTCCAGAGCTAGCAGCTGTCAATTATTCTAGAGGACAAACGGAAGAAGCCCCGCCTCTACTGCTAGATTCTGTCGCCATGCGGGCCTTAAGTAAGGATGGCTGGGTGAACCTGGCACACACCGCTAATGAAGTAACTCAAATCGGGAAAACATTGCACCTACAAAATTACAGGATCGAAACCTTGATGGGCTCAAAAGCAACGGAAAGCGCCTTCAAACAGTTGGGAACAAAAGCGCCATCTCCAACAATTATTCATTTGGCTACCCATGGTTACTTCTTTCCCAAATCAAAAACCGATAAAGAGGCTAAGACAAGTAAGACTGGTTTTGAATCCGCGCGCCACCCACTGGTTCGTTCTGGCTTGATTCTTGCCGGAGCCAACCATGCATGGCGTGGCGGGGAAATCGCCCAGGGGCAGGAAGATGGCATTCTGACAGCCTACGAAATTGCAGAGATGGACCTTAGCAACACCGAACTCGTCGTTCTTTCCGCCTGCGAAACCGGCCTCGGTGACATTGATGGAAGCGAAGGCGTTTTTGGCCTCCAACGTGCCTTTAAGATGGCTGGAGCAAAGTATGTATTGATGAGCCTTTGGAACGTCAAAGACCAAAAGACCTACGAATTCATGACCGCTTTCTACAAACTGTGGCAAGGCGGGAAAACCATCCCAGTGGCCTACCAAGAAGCTCAATCCCAAATGAGGGCCAAGTATGCCCTTCCTTTCGCACCAAAAAACTGGGCAGGGTTCGTCCTCCTAAACTAACGCGAGGTTCACACTCAAAGGCAACCACTCCTACCTTTTTCAGCACTCGCTCAACGAGCGCATAGCATCCCCTACCCTCGTGCCAAATATTTTTGACAAAAAAGATGACCCGAGTAGGTCACTTTTGCTTTTCTACCTGGATTAAGAGAAAACAGGCTCACCCATCCAAACTGTTTACTCCCAATCCCACACTCATCAAATGGTCCTTTCAAAACCTCTCCCTACCAACCGCGATTCGCCCACAACAGAAAGTAGAGGTATGACCCCATACTTCAACACTGCGATAAAGAAGGCCATCAATGAAGCTGGCCTCGTTGATTTTACCGCTTCCTCTCGAAGCCTTAAGCAACGCTTTCGCCTATCCCATCACCCTTATTACCGCATACACATTGAGTTTGACGGTTTAAGCACAGCATTTGACGGTTGCGGCACAACGCCGAACAGCCGGCAAGAATACCTTTGTACCAGTAGGAATACAAGCATAAAGTAATACCTACTTCTTTCCCATTTCATCCTACTTCATTCCCATGTTTTATTCACAAAAAAACCTCCGCCTTCCCACCGCTCAGCTTGCACTTTCTACGCCACTAATCGAAGGAACGAACGTGAACTTCTTGCGTTTCAAAACCATCGCGAAAGAAGACTCGTGGCTAGGCGCACTCCTCCTTCTAACCTTTGAAACAATTCAAAATCCAGCGCTCTCTGTGCGCTGGCTTGCCGGCAAAATGAACCTGAGCGAGCGCCAGTTCTCCCGCCGCGTAAGGAAAAAAACTGAGCTAACCGCCCAGCAAGTCCTGCTAAGTGCAAAGCTTCACATGGCCTACTACCTACTAGATTCTGTCAAGCACATAACCGTTAAACAAGTTGCCGCAGCACTGCACTTTTCCGACGTGAAATACTTCTCACGGATCTTCAATAAGTGCTACAACACTTACCCATCAGCCCTCCTCAGACAGAATTAATACTATTGAATCTGAATAGCTAAAACTTCCATCAGACAACACTTTTTTGCCAAAAGGCCCTTTGACGATTTTTCAACCTCTGCAATTCTAATCGCGGCTAATTTTCAAGCCCTCACTAGCAAAGTCACCGCGAAACGATTTTTAACATCACAATAGCAATGAACTTCACTAATTCACTTTCCCCAATTCATTTTTCAAAAAAGTCTATCCGCATCATCGAAGAAATGATCGGAGGCTAAAACCAATTTTTTTAAACAGGCCTGTTCGGAAGGGGTACGCCTACGTATCTTTTCCGAACACAAGGCTCAATCAAGAATACGCAAGCTATTTCGCAATACCCCTAAACCTAGGGTATATAATCTATCGGTCTTAGCCTTTTAAGGGTTTTCACCATCAAAACGCGGAGCGTTTTTCGCTGAATAGCCCCTCTCCGCTGAGCCAGAGGCGAAGCATTTGGGGGAGGGGTTGGGCAGAGGCGGCTACGGCATCAAGTCGATAGATTGTGCACCCTACCCCTAAACCTTATCTAGTAGCCACTGCTTGGCCACAAGTTGGTCCGTCAGTTCGATCTCATTTATCAACTCAGACCTGGTCTGAGCCCTACGGTCATTTTGTAATTCTCGATCCATAAGTAGCCGGAGAAGACGGAGGTGATTCTTATACGGTGCGCATACCAAATCGCTGAAAGTTGAGTTTCGGTACAGGAAGCTATTGAAGGTCGAAACCTTACGCGACAGTATTTCAAATACATCCTCTCCCTTTTGTAGTAATTCGTAGTAAGCCCGTATAATGGTAAGCCTTTGCCTTAATTGGTAGGAAGGCCCAAATTTGTGTCCCGAGAGGATTTCGATTGCCCGCTGGTATTCATTTTGGTAAAAAGCACCAATCCCCCGGCAGGCAGACAAAGCATCTTCTCGTTGGTCCTCTCGTAAATGTGGGCCGAAGGTCGATAGAAAAGCTTCCGTCCAGTCGAACTCATCGGCTTGGTATCCCAGTAAGGCAATATTGTTGAAGGTAATATGACTGATCTTATCTTCTACCAGTAATATACCCGTTTCCAGCCCCATGCGATACCAGGACAGCGTTCTGGGATAATACTCACTTCCGCCCTGGTTTATCATCCGGCTAAGATGGTTGAGTACACTGTAATAAATGTTATTCGCGTCGCGCAGTGGGAGCAAATGATGCGTTCTGACAATCACTTCTTTCAGCTTTTCAACCAAGCTATAATCAGCCGGAGTGTCTAAAACCTGAAACAACAGATGGTATAAGCCCATGATGGGATTGCCTTCTACAGCGCCCCTTTCCTGATGATCTTTTAGCACTTCCCAAAATCGAAGGTTGTACGCTCCTCCCCGAATCCGTTCCCGGTTCTTTATTTCGCAACCCAACCGGTATTTAAAGAGGGTAAAAAAGGCATCAAGGCTTTCGTTTGTTTGCTCGAGGTACTTACTGTTTGAGCGGTAATTATCAAACTGCGGATGCCCTATCAGGTCGGACTCAAGTTGCAGCTTCTCGTAAAAGAAGTTGATTCCCCTTTTCTCTCCAGCTTCCAGCTTCTTCAATAACTTCAACGTTTTGTGTTCGTAATTATCAAAACTCAGATTAGAAGACTGCGCCTTGAGCAGCATTCGTTTTTTCAAGTCTTCATCTTCGGAGTATTTCTGCCAGGATAAGAAGTCCTCTACCTGGCTGGTGAACTGGCGAAGTTTAACGCGAAGCACACCTTCTTTAAGGGGCTTATCATCATAAGTTGCCCGCCAAAGACTGACCTTCGCTAATGTTTCTTCATTGTACTCCGGAGCAATACTCTTGAAGTATTCTCCTAGTTTTTGAAGCCCGACGTCAGTGTTATGAATAGGAGAAGCCAGCCATTTATCCAGCGCCCTCCAGTCTTTAGATTGAAATCCATCAAGAAGGCTAACGGTTCTACGGGCTAACATGAATACAAATTTAGTGGTGGTCAACGCAAACAATCTTTAGGGACGCCTCCATACTACTGGACATTTTACTCTACAACTTCTTCGAGGTGCCCCCCTCTCCGTCGAGCCTCAGGCGAGACATGTGGGAGAGGGCGGGGGGAGAGGCCAAAAACAAGACCTCGAAGAAGCCGCTAAGCGCAATGCCCATAGTGTGGGATACCACTCATAATGCTTAATGATGAATAAAACGGCGGCCTATCTAATCTTGATCAATTTAGCGGCAAGCTACGAACTAAAACTCATTAACAAAAAACACACTAAGGGCCCAGCCTCAATTTACTCCTCACATCACCGCCTAAATAGCTAAAACAATACTAAGCGACTAATAACAAAGCGTAAACAACATTAATAGGGTAGAAAAATAAGACACTCAATAAGCGAATAAGACACCAACCATTATCAGAGCAGAACATCAAGAATTAACAAAACAGCGTTAACAACTGCCTTTTTCAGTAGTTGCTCCTCTTACGTTACGCGAATACATTTGTGGTACAGAGGACGTACCCCTGCCTCCTCTTGTGTCATTCGATTACCTATTCACATTTTTTGTCAGAAACCACTCTCCCCATGGATTCTTCTCTCCTCCCTTCTTCAATCTCGTCAAGCTCGGCCCATCCACATCAATGGCTTTGCAAGTTATCACTGTTGGTATTTGTGTTGATGCTGCCGATGGTAGGCTCGGCCCAAGTTTCCGCCGCTGCACTTAATTTTGACGGGACAGACGACTTCGTCGAACTACCGAGCGATGCAAGCCTTACTTCTTACGTCACCACCGGAGAATTCACCTTGGAATTTTGGATTCGCCCTGAAGTAGGTCAAACTGATTATACCCCTATCTCCAACCGCGTTTCATCTAACGCCCAAGGGTTCGTTATGGAGTACTACGCCAATGAGCTACACACTTGGACTAGATATGGCAACTCATGGATTGACGCTCCGGTAGCCCTAACTGCTGGAATATGGCAGCACGTTGCTATAGTAGCCAATTCCATGAGCGGTACAGAAACTTACGTCGACGGTGTATTGACCAACTCAACTGCGGCTAGTGGCTCATTTTCAACTCCTAACGCTCAGATGCGACTTGGAGGGGATATCGCAAGCCCAGGAACTAGAATTTTTGGCGGGGATATGGACGAGGTCCGTATCTGGAACCGGGCTCTGTGTGCCGTTGAAATTGCCGGCCAAAAAGATTGCGAATTAGCGGGTACGGAGTCTGGCTTGGTTGCTTACTATCAATTCAACCAGGGAACCGTAGGTGCTGACAACAGCGCCGTGACTTCACTTTCAGATCTAACCCCAAATGGCAACGACGGTACCCTTACCAATTTTACCGACCTCGCCGCTGGCGGCAGCGCTTCCAACTGGGTAGCACCGGGCGGAGTAACCAGCGGTATTGCTTGTGGACCAGTTAACGCTCCGGAAATCACGGTGAACGATGCGTCCGCTACAAAAGATTTTAGTGACGTAATTCTAAATACAACCGCAGACCTCTCCTTCATAATTGACAATGATGGTTTAGCAGACCTCGAGATCACAGGCATCAGTAGCGACAATCCACTTTTCAGCATTACTCTCCCAGCCAACACCACCATTGCTGCCGGAAACAACGAAGCCTTTACGGTAACTTTTGCGCCCACAGCTGCTGGCCCACAATCCGCAAACATCTCTATTCAGAGCAATGATTGTGATGAAGCACCCTACGAATTTGAAGTAATGGGCGTGGGGGCATACACATGGGTATCAGTCAACCCCGCTATTGAATTAGGAGCGGTGACCTGTTTTTGCAACGGGAACCAACAACTAACAATTACCGATGCTTTTTTAGCTCAACCCCTTGCTACCAACGGTGCAGATGGCACAGGTGCCTTTGTATTGAGTTCACCACAACCCCTAAGGTTTCAGAACATGCCCGAAGTAGGTGCGAATAATGGAGACCTTTGGACCGTTACGGCTACCGGAGGGTCATGGACAGCAACAGGGCCAAACAGCTCAACGACGGGTTCAGACCTGTTCCTCGATTTAACCAACACCAGCGTTCCATTAAACAGAGGAGAAAGTAGTGCTGCGCAAGAATTTACTCTTACAAAGCGTGATGCAAGCGGCGGCGGCTTACTGCTCTTTTACGCACTCGAAGCATGCCCCATGTCTCCTGAAATTGCCGCCAATGAAGTCGCCATAGGGACTGATCTCGGAGAAACGACTATCGCAGAAAGTAGCACCCTCAGCTACACGATTTCAAATAGCGGACCAGGCGACCTGATTATCGCAGATATCACGAGTAACAATGCGCTATTTACAACCACACTTCCTGCCAACACTACAATTAGTGAAAATGGTAGCGAAACTTTCATGGTGACCTTTGCTCCTACAGCAGTTGGTGCTCAATCATCCACTATTTCAATAGCGTATAATGATTGTGATGAAAGCCCCTATACCTTTACGGTTTCGGGCACCGGCATAGAAGCACTACCCGTAGACTACCTCAGCCTCTCCGCAACCGCCAAAAAAGACCACATTGGGCTTGAATGGGCGACCGAAAACGAGGAAGTAAATCTTGGCTTCTTCGTAGAGCGACGGGCGGAAACAGAAGCAGGTTTCCAGGAGATCGGTTTCGTTCCTGCTGCCGGGACCTCTGCTGCAGACTACTCCTTCAATGACCGCCAGGTACTGGCGGCGACCAACTACGTTTACCGCCTTCGTCAAACTGATTTTGACGAATCTACCGCTTATTCGCCGCTTATTTCGGCGCGCACGCAGGATGCAAAGAATGGTTTAACGGCATGGCCTAACCCCACGACCGGAGCCCTCTTTGTACGTGCTTCCTTTTCCGTCACCCGAGCCTATCTATACGATGCCACAGGACGCGCCGTCCGGTCATTCTCCTTGGCTGATGGCCGGGGAGAGACGGACCTTTCCGACCTTAGCGCAGGGGTTTACTTTTTGCGGGCGGGAGACGCCGTTCGGCGCGTAATGAAGTGATCCACGGCCTCCTCGCTCGGAGAGCCCGTCGGGACCACTCGCTGCCGGAGGCAGCATCGGCCTGTAGTGGCTGGCAAGAATTTTAGCGGTCAGTATACAGCATTCAGGCAACACGAGCCTGTCCCGCTGTATGCTGACCGCTTTCCTGTTACACCAGGGTCCTTACGACTATAAATCGACCTTTAGGGACGCCCTGAAGCTTCTTCATCCTACACCTTGCACCTGCGGCCGCGCCCCCACTGGCTTTAAAGCGGTCAGCAAAGGCGCAACCACTAAAAACAGACTAGCGGTAAATTCTTACCGCTTATCGAATCACCATCAAATTAACGGTAAACCAATAGAATAGTTTACATTAACAAAATACGACCTTAACCAACCTTTTAGAGCACCTACGGCATCATCGTCCCACACTACAAAACCGACATTAAGTGGTATAAAACCAAGTAAAAACACCTATTAAGGGGTAGAAAAACAAGACAGGGGTTAGAAAATTAAGACACTACCACAAAACTTCGACTCAAACATTCATTAACAAATATAGCATTAACAACCCGTTTTCCGTGTAGTTGGCTACCCTGTATTCGGCGGATAGATTTGCGGCACAAAGGGAGGACTCCCTCTTGGTATGTCATTTTAGAACTTACACAAATCATCCAGTTATGTACTCACATTTATTCTTAACCCCAAGTAGTCTTCGTTGGCCCGTCTGGGACAAAATTCACTCAACGGCCAGTAGGTTATTACTGCTGTTATTTGTGTTGATGCTGCCCTTGGCGGCTTCGGCGACTACCTTCCCTGTCACGACTACGTCCGATAGCGGACCAGGGTCATTGCGCGAAGCGATTGGTTTGGCAAATGCGACTGCGGGAGCGGATGATATTACGTTCAGCACCTCCGGCACTTTGGTCTTAGCCTCCTCCCTTCCAACCATCACGGATGCATTGACAATTACGGGTACTACCTCCTTTTTGATCAATGGAGGAACCAATCGTGTTTTTGAAGTTGAAGACGTAAACAATCTGGTCCTTACAGGGCTAGATCTTTCACTAGGTACCGGAGGTGCGATTAACATCTCGGGCACAAATACGAACATCACTATTGATGGAAACAATTTCTCAGGAAATAGTAATGTCCTATTCGCTAGAAATATAACTGGCTTAACCATTACAAACAATAATTTTTCAAATACGGGCCACAGTAACAACCTAGCGCTCTTCCTACAAAACGTAAGTGGCTTGTTGGCACACACCAATAATTTCATGGGTGTGGAAGATGGAATACGCCTGCAAGACATGGACAACATCTCTATTGATAGTGTTGCCGGAGCGAACATTGTCATTAAGGATACAGATAACTTTTCCGCTGTAGAACTGAGCTTCGTTTTCCAACGAATCAACGGCCTGGCCCTCTCTAATTTAGACATGTCTGGCGGAAGTGATGATGCCATTTACATCTATGGCCCAAGTACTGACTTCACAATTGAAAATTGCAACATATCAAATCGTCGTCGGGCGATAGTTGCAAGAGAGATCGATGGGTTTACCGTTACGAACAACAACCTTTCAAATAGTGGACAGAACAACTTTTTCAGCCTAGACCTTGACAACATTTCAAGCTTAACTGCCCACACCAACAACTTCATGGGAGCAGGCGGTGGCATTAGCCTCAAAAACATGAGCAATATCGATGTTGACAACGTAGCTGGAACGGATACAGAAATTGTGATTGCATCAACAGATAATTTCTCAAATCTGGACATTGCCTTCCAATTGTCAAACATGACAAATTCGAGTATTCGCAATCTAGACTTGTCAAACGGAAGTGGCCAAGGCATTACCCTAGGTAGCGGAGGAGGAAACACGCTCAGTAATCTCCGCTTTGATGGTCGGCCATATGGGGTTTTCATAGGCGGTAGCAGCAACAACACCATTGAATGCTCAACCTTTACTAATATTAGTGACTCGGGCTTATTCATCACAGGGAACTCAAGTGATAACACTTTTGAGAACAACACTTTTGCTTGTATTCCAGGCGTTGCGATTAAGAATACAACAGGAGCAACTGTCACCGCCGAAAACAACTTCTACGGCTTTGATGCTGATCCCGTAGCCGCCGATTTTGATGGTGACGTAGATTTTGATCCTTTCCTGAGTACTGCGGATGCTTGTGCGCCGGATGGCTCGGCTGATTGTACGGAATTGGAGGTTCCGCCTACACCCGCCGCTGCCCTAAATTTTGATGGTACTGGAGATTACGTTGAGCTACAAAATTCTACCAGTCTTCAATCCTATGTAACAACTGGAGAATTTACTTTGGAGTTTTGGATTCGCCCAGCAGCAGATCAAACTGATTACACGCCTATTTCCAATCGTATTGGATCAAATAGCGAGGGTTTTGTCTTGGAGTATTACGCCAACGAATTACACACCTGGACCAGATATGGTAACGCGTGGATTGATGCACCGATTTCATTAACCTCAGGGGTATGGCAGCACGTTGCTATCGTAGCCAATTCAATGAGTGGTACGGAGTCTTACGTAAATGGTGCACTCGTTACTTCAACTGCAGCCAATGGTGCGTTTTCAAGTCCTAATGTCAGCATGCGACTTGGAGGAGACATTGCAAGCCCTGGAGCTAGAATTTTTGGAGGAGACATGGACGAATTCCGTATCTGGAACCGCGCGCTTTGTGCCGAAGAAATCACCACTCAAAAAGATTGCGAACTAGCCGGAACTGAACCTGGCCTGGTCGCTTACTATAATTTTAACCAAGGAACAGTAGGTGCCGATAACAGTGCTGAAACTACACTTGTCGATCAAACAGCGAACGGCAACAACGGTACCCTCACTAATTTTGATGATCTAACCGCTGGAGGAAGCGTTTCCAATTGGGTTGCTCCGGGTGGTGTCGTTTCTGGCTCGACTTGCGGCACTGTGGATCTCCCAGAAATCACGGTGAACGATGCTACTGCTAGCACCGACTTCGGCACCGTCTCCGTAGGCGCAACCTCCATCCTCACCTACACCATCACTAACGATGGTGCTGCAGACCTTGACATCTCTAGCATCAGCGTAGACAACGGTCTTTTCACGGTCCCAACTACAGCTACAACAATCGCTCCGGGTGCTAGTTTAGATTTCGCAATCACCTACTCACCAACAGCTGCGGGTGTAAACTCTGGCACCGTTTCCATCCAGAGTAATGACTGTGATGAAGATCCGTATAGTTTTGTGGTAGCTGGTGCGGGATTAGCCTGTGACATCGCTTTAGATGCTCCTGTAGCATCCGACGAAACCTGCCCCGGCGAAATCGACGGCATCATCACCATCACCGCAAGTTGTACTTCTTGTGCCTCCATCGAATATTCGATCGGCGGCGCCTTTCAGGCCAACAATGTATTTGAGAACGTCATCCCGGGTACCTATACGGTGACCGTTCAGGATGCCAGCGACCCCAGCTGTAATGCTACAAGTAGCGTTACGGTAGCTGTTGGTGTGGATACAGAGGCACCAACTATTGTATGTCCAGATCCAATCGTTACCGTTGCTGATGAAAACTGTGAAGCGGTACTGAGCATTATGACACCTGAGGTATCAGACAACTGTTCCTCTCTTACACTCGGTAACGGACTGAATTTTGACGGTGTTGATGACGTTGCTTTGATTCCTTCATCTAGCCCCATCAACGGCACTCAAAGCCAGCGAACCGTTGAAGTTTACTTCAGAGTTAATGATAAAAACATCAGCTCCAGAAAACAGGTTATCTGGGAAGAAGGTGCAGGCATTAACGGCGTCACCATCTACGTATACGATGGCAGCCTGTACTATGGCATCTGGTCTGAAAGCCTCGGTTGGGAAGGCATTTTCTTAAGTACTTCAGACATCCAAAGTGGCCAGTGGCACAACGCTGTATTGGTCTTCGATGGCTCTTTAACTACCGGACGATTGAAAGCCTATCTGGATGGTGCCTTAGTTGCCGCTGAAGATGCTGGTCCTGACCTCGGGACAGCCATTCGATTCCATTCCGGAAGTAATGCAATCGGTGGTTTGAATGTAAATGGTAAGTTTCACGATGGAGACCCGGTAACGAATTCTGTACAAGCCTTTGGTGGAGACATTGATGAAATTCGCTTATGGATCACGGCTCGCTCTGCTGCTGAATTAGCCGCGACTAATACCGTACAGCTGGCAGGAAACGAACCTGGACTCATACTATACTACCCCATGGACCAGGGCGTTCCTTGTGAAGACAACTTCGGGATAACCTCTCTTGACGAAGTGACTGCGACCAACTTAAACGCCACGATGAGTGGATTCGCACTAGACGGGGCACAAGGCTGTAACTCCAACTGGACGTTTGGCTCCCCTGCCCTTAGCACCGAACTCCAACTGACCAACTCCTTCACCGGAACGGCCAGCGCCAGTAGCAGCTACCCTCTAGGAACAACGCCTGTAACCTGGACCGTAACGGACAATGCGGGGCTCAGCAGCTCTTGTGTACAGACCATTACGGTAACGGATGAGGATGCTCCAACTGCCATCTGTGCTGACGACTTCACCATCAACTTGGACGCCGCTCAAACCGCTTCCGTAGACGAAGCCGCCATCAACAACGCCAGCTCCGACAACTGTGGCACCACCAACTTCACCCTCAGTGGCCAAACGGCTTACACTTGTGCTGACCTTGGTCAGACTTACGAAGTGACCCTGACGGTAAGTGATGGCAATGCTACTTCTGCTGATGCTATTTGTTCTACTATGGTAACCGTTGACGATGCGGACGGCAACTGTTGTGACGCTGCCATCGGCGATGTTGTCGCCACCGACGAAGTTTGCCCAGGTGCCGAAGATGGTTCCATCACGGTAACGGCGACTTGTTCCACTTGTACTTCCATCGAATACTCGATTGGCGGTGCTTTCCAGGCTAGCAATGTTTTTGCTGACCTTGCGCCGGGTATTTATACGGTTACTGTTCAAGATAGTGCTAACCCAAGCTGTAATGCTACGCAAGCTGTTACTGTTACTGGCGGTGTGGATACAGAAACGCCAACCCTGGTTTGTCCAATCGCAATTTCTATCCTTCCTGACGCTGGTACCTGTTCGGCTTCAAATGTAGACCTTGGCCTACCAACTACCAATGACAACTGCGCCGTAATCGTTCCGACCAACGACGCCCCTGCTGCATTCAACGCAGAAACCACCACCGTCACCTGGACCGCAGATGACGGCACTAACCCAGCAGCCACCTGTACCCAGGTTGTGACCCTAATCACTGAAGACAACGACCTCGACGGCGTTTGTGACAGTGGCGATTTGGATGATGACAATGACGGTATTCTGGATACGGATGAGTGTGGGAACATCCTCATCAACGGTAGTATGGAAGAATATACCTCCTGCCCAAATCTTTCCACAGAAGGGACTATCAACAATGCTATTGGTTGGACCACATCCCACCCTACCGGAGGACAACTAATGGTGGTGGATGAAAACTGTAGTTCAAATCGCCCAGCAAGTTCATGGTCTGCTACTACCGGACTCTCAGGTGGCTCCGATGGTAACAACTGGCTAGGAGGACATAATGGGGAAGACGCCCAGGTTGTACTAGATTACCCATTAGTCATCGGAGGGAATTACACACTATCCTTCGAAGCTGGTTATGTTGTCCAATCTCCTTTCACCCAACCGGGTGCCCTTACTTTGTACGGAGTAGCTGTGGGCGCAGCTGATTACTCTACGGCTAATTTGCTAGGCACCTCAGGCGACATCAACAATCAGTTGTCTAATACAAATGAGAACTGGCAGACCTACTCTTTCAGCTTTACGGCAACTACAAATATTGACCGGATTTTATTCTTGGCCGATTACAACAGTGGAGGAGGTTCAGGCAACCAAACCTATATGTACTTTGACAACCTGGTACTTTCTGGTGATAATTTCTCCGCTGCCTGTGACAATGAAGACACAGACGGTGACATGACACCCAACTATCAGGATACAGACTCCGACGGCGACAACTGTTTCGACGTCGTCGAAGCGGGCTACTCTGATCCCGATGAAGATGGGATTCTAGGAACTT
>CAYPIM010000080.1:0-24031 GCA_964410795.1 uncultured Lewinella sp.
CTTGTTGGATTAGCAGGATAAACATGAGTCATTCCGAGCACGAAGCACAGCGCAGCTAATTATTGGAATGAATTGCCGTGTTTTGTGGTGGCTGGTAAGAATTTTAGCGATCAGCATTCAGAGCGGTTTTGCCTGAATGCTGATCGCTGATCGTTTTTTTGCCACAAACCAGCTTATAAAGCTGGGAAACTCCCAAAACACTACCCAAAGTTTGGGATGACTCCTGTTTGCGGTACGAATCTAACAGGGAAACCTACGAACAAATAAAGAGAGGCACCACGCAAGCGCGGCACCTCTCCTGAACTAAACCCCAGTTATAAAAATTCTTAAAACAACCGATGTGCAATCGGTTACTCCCGCAATATACGAGATACGGACTGTTAAAATTGTTAAGAGTAGGAAAAAAATAATGTAGTAATATGGTCAGGTAGTCTTGTAGTAGCTGCCGCATTATGGAGGCACAAATAGCTTGCCGTGCGTGCGAAGCGAGCATCCTCACTATAAAATGCGGTAGCAGCTACATTACTGCAAGACTACCGAACTACTCTATTACCTGGCGTCAGCAGTAGCGCCAAAGTCAAAGAGTAAGCTAAAGCGCAGCGTATTGTCTAGCGGATTACGCTGAGCGGATGTTGGTACGAGGTAGCTGAAGTTGAGGCCAAAGATGTTATACTTCAAGCCAAGACCTGCAGTGAGGTAACGGCGGCCACCTTTTGTATTGTCTTCATGGAAATAACCGGCGCGGACGGCGAACTGCTTGTCGTACCAATATTCAGCACCAACGCTGTAGGTGAATTCACGAAGCTCTTCTCCAAAGCCTTGAGGGGCATCAGACAGGCTTGAGAAAATACCAGCGATGGGGCTTTGGTCATCAATAGCATCTTGGTCGCAGTTGACATCAGTACCATCACAAGGTGTTGGAACGAGCAACTTGTTAGTTTCTACCGTAATGGTGAACTCGTTGTACTCATCGAGCTGGAAAGTATAAGCTGCACCTACCGCAAGGTTGGCGGGCAGGAAGTCACGAACGGTATCCTGCGTGTAGGTGATTTTGGCACCGATGTTGGTGATGGCAGCTCCAATAGCAAACTTATTGCGCTTACCGCCGCCAGTACGGATATTATCATTACGGTAGGTAAAGCCAAGGTCGGCGGCAAAGGCCTGGCCCGCTTCCAGTACGGTACCACTCACCTCCTGGCCGCTGGCCAGGTTGGAGTTGATGTACTTACCCGTGAGGCTGGCACTGAACCGCTCAGAGAGTTTACGGGTGTACGCCAGAGCGAGTTCAAATTCATTGGGCTTACCGGTACCGGTGCTTTGTCCGTTTACGTCAGTGTACTGAATATCACCCAGGCTAAAGTAGCGCAGGGATGCGCCCACAGCCTGAAATTCGTCTAGTTTCTTGTAACCGCCGAGATAGGCAAGGTATACATCGTTGAGGCCCAGGGCCTGCAGCCAGGGGGTATAGGTAGCACCGAGCGCAACGTCTTCTTCAGCGAAGGCCATACGGCTAGCGTTATAGTGCATAGAGTTAGCGTCTCCCGAAAGGGCTACACCGGCATCTCCCATCGCGCCACCACGGGCGTCGGGGTTGATGCGAAGAAAAGGCACTGCCGAAACAACTGTATTGATACAAGGTGCGCCAGTTCCTGGCTGGACGGCATTGCCATTGTCATCAAGCACGCAGGCATTTTGGGCGCTAAGGGATAAGGACAGGCAGCAGACGGCCAGGATACTCAGAGAATTACGTAAGATTCGTTGCATGTTATCTTTTGATTTCCGAAAATGTTCCCACCGGGGGATAGTTTGTCAATCGGTGGTGCGTAGATAAATCGTTGATTAAAACGGCTTGGTGCACGTTAAGGCTTTTTTAACGGTTGGTGGGCTAAGCTTATTTTCGGAGGGATGATTTTATGAGAGGACAAAAGTACAAATAACGGTCGAGGACTTATAGTCCGAGTGCATACTAGATATTACTCGGACTACAAGTCCTCGACTGAAACCCTTTCCCACCGGGAAAATCGGTAAGCCAGCTCGTTCCTTCCTGATGGTCGGTGGCCTTCGCTCCAGACCTCACGCCACTCTTTCGGATCGAGTTTGGGGAAGAAAGCGTCACCGCCTTCGATCTCAGCATCAACGATGGTGAGATAAACGGTGGAAACCAGGCCAAGGCTCTGTTTGTACAGCTCTCCACCGCCGATGATGAAGGCGGTTTCCGATTCAGAAACAGAAGGATGGCCAAGCGCATCACCCAGGCTGTGCTGCACCAATACACCAGTAGCGGAGAAGAATGCATCCCGGGTGAGGACCACGTTTGTCCGCTTGGGCAGCGGTCGGCCGATCGACTGAAAAGTCTTGCGGCCCATAATGACCGGATGGCCAAGTGTGGTCCGCTTGAAGAACTTCAGGTCAGCTGGTAGGTACCAGGGGATCTGGCCGTCTTTGCCGATGGTGCCTTTACGATCGGTAGCTACTATGGCGGATAGATTCATGGAGGCAAAAATAGTCAGATAGTCTGGTAGTCAAGTAGTCTGGTCGTCAAATAGCTTAACCGTTTAAGCTGCGGTTGGCACTCGTCGAGTTTTGCTTATTAATTATGCTAGGCCAATGCCCGGTAGAATGTCCTTGTTCATGGCTTCGTAAACCGTTTCCTTTGGTACTCTTAATTCTATTAGATCTCCAGTATTAACGTAGAGCTTTTGCCACTTCACCAACTCGGTCACATCATCGATACGTTGGATCATCTCCGTACCGAAGCGTCGGAGAATGTCGCCTTTCATCCCGATTTGAATAGCCTTGCGGTCTTGAAAAAGTAACGTCTCGTACACCAGTAAAGGTTGCAGTATCCTTTTTTAGCCAACCTTGTTCCTCCAAAAACTCACCTTGCACCTGCGGCCGCGCCCAAAGTAAGGGTAGAAGGGGGAAAAGGAGTAAAGGACTTCCTGAGCTACAGCCCTTCCTCCTTTTTCCATTTCCCTCTTTACTTCCTTTCCCTCCTTACTTCCTACATTTGCAACAAATAGTAGCGGTTTTTGCACAAAACAACCAAGTAACATCCCAACAAACCCCGTCATCCCCACTTCCGGCACCATTTATGCCGACATTATCCTGCCGCTGGCTCTGCGCCAAACGTACACCTTCTCTGTGCCCGAAGAAATGGTTAGTCAGCTGGAAACAGGCATCCGGGTAGAAGTGCAGTTTGGCCGCAACAAGCATTATACTGGCATCGTCCGGCGGTTGCACGGTAAGCACCCGGGTTATAAAGTGAAGCCGATCCTGAGTGTCATTGACCTGGAACCGCTCATTACCGAGCCCCAGCTTAAGATGTGGGAATGGATGGCGGCCTACTACAGCTGTACCGTTGGTGAAGTGATGGCCGCCGGCCTGCCGAGCCACCTCAAGCTTACCAGCGAGACGATCATTACCCTCGGTCCGCTTTTTAGCGACGACGCTACGCAGATGGATGATCAGGAATACATGATTGTGGAAGCGCTCACGTTACAGCACGAACTTTCGCTGAAGGACGTGCGCGATATCCTCCAGAAGAAAACAGTCTATCCCGTTATCCGGCGGTTGCTAGACCGGCGCATCATCTTTCTAAAGGAGGAACTGCAACTGCGCTACAAGCCCAAAAAATTGAAATGCGTACGCTTCAGCCCGGCTTACACTACGGAGGAGGAGCGGATTGCGGCCTTTGAGTTGGTCAGCAGGTCGGAGCGGCAAACGGCCGTATTGCTGGAATATCTCCAGCTTATGCGCGACCAGCCTTTCATTCGTCGTGTAGACCTGACCAAGCGGACCGGCGCTTCTGATGCTGTAATCAAAGCAATGGTAAAGAAGGGCATTTTCGAGTTTTATGAGCAGGAGGTTAGCCGGATCAGTAGTGCTGCGGGTGAAGCGGAAGAGGCTTTTGAGCTGAGCGAGCAGCAGGTGACGGCGCTTACGCAGGTGCAAGGTTTGCATGAGGCCGGAAAACCAGCCCTCATCCACGGTGTTACCGGAAGCGGAAAGACCCGCGTTTATCTGGAACTGATGCAGGCCGTGCTCGAGCGAGAGCAGCAAGTTGTTTACCTCCTACCGGAGATCGCCCTGACCGGCCAGATCGTGAAACGACTGCAAAAGGTACTGGGAGACAAGGTCGCTGTCTATCACTCCCGTCTCAACAATATGGAACGGGTAGAAATTTGGAAAGCGGTCTTGGCCGGGAAGCTCTCCGTCGTCGGGCCGCGCTCTGCTTTATTTCTGCCCTTTACGAACCTTGAACTGGTAGTGATCGACGAAGAACACGACTCCAGCTACAAACAACAGGAGCCCGCCCCGCGCTACAACGGCCGCGATGTTGCCGTCTATCTGGCGCATCTCCACGGTGCGAAAACCATTCTTGGTACCGCCACCCCAAGCCTGGAAAGCTGGGAGAATGCCCGCCGGGGTAAATACGGGTTGGTGAGCATGCCCCAGCGCTTCGGCGGCATCGCCATGCCTGCCATCCAGGTAGCGGACCTGCGGGAAGAAAACGAAAAGGGTATCCGCCACGCCTTTTTTACCCCTACGCTCATCAACGAAATAAAGGCCACGCTTGAGCGCGGCGAGCAAGTCATCCTCTTCCAGAATCGGAGAGGATTTGCTCCGGTTTACTTCTGCCAGACCTGTGATCATACCATAGAATGCGTCAACTGTGATGTCAGCTTGACTTACCATAAATATCAGCATCGCCTCCGCTGCCATTGCTGTGGCTACGCTACTTCTCCGCCCGAGCAATGCCCCGCTTGCGGAAATCCCGAAATGGTCCTCGGAGGTACCGGTACCGAAAAGATTGAGGACGAGCTGAAAATTTTTCTCCCTGATGCTCGCCTCGCCCGGATGGATGCGGATACGACCCGCGGTAAGAATGCCTTAGGAGAATTACTGAGCCGCTTTGAGCTTGGTGAACTAGACATCCTCGTTGGCACCCAGATGGTCACTAAAGGCCTGGACTTTGAGAAAGTAGGCCTCGTTGGCATTATCAACGCCGATCAGCTCCTTCGTTTTCCTGACTTCCGGGCAGACGAGCGGGCCTTCCAGCTGATGGTCCAGGTTGCTGGTAGAGCTGGTCGTAAGCACCGCCAGGGAAAGGTTATTATTCAGGCAATGGAGAAGAACCATCCCGTTATTCAAGACGTGATCGAAGAAGATTATCATCGCTTCATTGAGCGCGAAAGCCGCCACCGCGCCGAACACCGTTTTCCGCCTTATGTGAAGATGATTCACGTCCAGCTTCGTCATACGAAACGCAATACTGTAGAGGAAGGGGCTAAGCTGATGGGGAGTTGGCTCAAGCACCACCTCGGCGACACCCTGGACGGACCCTTCGAGCCCAGTGTTGCTCGCCTGCGAACTTACTACCTTCAAGAAATGGTTATCCGGATTAAGCCAGACGGGAAAGAACAAGGGCGGGTAAAGAGCTTGCTGCAAAAAGCGGTGGATCAACTGGGGAAAACTGAGCGCCTGACGGGGGTTCGGGTGGTGGTAAATGTAGATCC
The DNA here is from genome assembly GCA_964410795.1 of uncultured Lewinella sp. GTDB lineage: Bacteria > Bacteroidota > Bacteroidia > Chitinophagales > Saprospiraceae > Neolewinella. Next base: position 5,520 of record CAYPIM010000080.1, read on the forward strand.
TTACTAGCTCATTGCATGAGCTGTGGGCGGACTTTTGATTACCAGAAACAACTCCATTCCTGCCTTGCGGCCCAAGGAAGTTCGCTCAAAAAAAAAGCCCGGTCCTCAAATGGACCGGGCTTCTAAAGTCATCCCTATGATACTCTAAACGAGTAATTATGCCTCTAATATAGGGGTGCTTAAAAGGGCTAAAAGCATTTTAGGAGCAGCCTTTAGGGAGCGGTCATACTTTTTGCGTAAGCGGTAGTAGATGGACTTAGTTTCCGCGCCGGACGGAGCCACCGGAGCTGGTATCTGAGTCAACACTGGAGGGGTTGCCAACGTAGCGGACCCAACCACCAGAGCTAGCATCAGCGTTGAGTTCGCCGCGGACTTTCACCGTTACACCACCACCGGAACTGGCATCGCAGCGGGCATTTGTAGCTTGATAATCTTCTGCGCGGACCTTGCCACCAGAGCTAACATTAGCCTTGAAACGGTCTGCAGAACCTTTGAGTGTCATTCCTCCGCCAGAACTGGCGTTGGCATAAAGACTTTCGCCGCTGAAATCTAGGTAAATCTTAGCACCGCTGCTTACATCAACTTCCATTTCTTCGCCGGAAAAACTGCTTTTTGTTGTCACGACTCCGCTGCTTGAAGCCCCTACGTATTCTAATTCTGGCAGAGATACATAGACGGTGATTTGCTTGCGCGACCTGACGTTGACGTTGTCCTTAAAGCCAATCTGGAGTCGGCCACCGCTGACTTCAGTTTTAATGTAGTCCTGCAGGTTGTCTTCTGCTTCAACACGAACATTAAAGCTGCCTTTGACAAGTTCTACGTCGATATCGCAGCAAGTACTTATGCCGTCGAAACCATCAATATTTCGGGTTTCGGTGGTCACGTCGCCGCTACCCTTGATTGTCTTGCGGCTGCCCCACTGTGCGGAAAGAGTAAGGGCTGTCGTGATAAGAAGGAGGGTGAGTATTTGTCTCATAGTCGGGTTGTTTTGCTTTAAAGACGATATGAATGGGGGAGGGTTGCATGAGTACCCTGAGGCATCCACGAGGGCTGTTTGTTTTTGTTGGTTGGGGTTCGGCTTGTTGTTTTAACCTAAACAACCGACTGATACGCGCTCGGCTCGAATACGCTCTTCTTTAGCCCCGACCAGAATACTTAAGGCGCTTAACCCAGGTTTAAATCCTTACTCTAGACTTGCGCTCTCGCATTATTTATCTTTTGATTGGTGCAAGACAACGACATTGTTTTAGAACTGCTGGTTTCTGTCTCCTTCCTTCTGGTCATCGTTCTTTACCCGAGTTCGTCGGTTCTGCGCCTTAAAGTCAATTTGACCAAACTTATGACTAAAGCTGGCTCCAAAGGATCTAAAGGGTACAGAAAAGTTGGACACCTGGCGAAAATTCGGACCGGCGAGGTCGCTTTCGAATACCTTGTTGGCTACGAAGGGTTCAATGATTCGGAAGCCCACACTTGTACGCTTGCTGATCTGGTATTTGCCACCTATGCCGAAAAGGCTAAAGGCAGGATTACGGCCCTGAAGGTTTTGTCGCGCGGCGGTGCCGAAGGCAAAGAAGTCAAAGCTAATCTTGTCGTTTAATTTGTAGCTGCCACCACCGTTTCCACTCAGTAAGTTGGCTGATCGTGTTAGGCGTTCCCCACCAACATTACCTGATCCGTTATACCGGCCGTAGTTGATGTTGAAGCGTAATTGCAACTTCTTCCACAGTTTAAAAGTGGTGAATACGTTGGTGCCGTAAGTGTCGCTCTCACCGATGTTCAGGAAAGTGGTTGTACTCGTAACGCCATTTTCGTCTAGGTTGAGGAATGGCTCAATGAGATCGCTGGTCTGGCGGAGGTAAATGGATGCATTAATTACGATGCCTTTAATGTAGGTATTGTAGGCGACCTCATATTGATCCACCAGCTCTGGATCCAGATCGGGGTTACCGAGTTGGAGGGTGTTGGGGTCGGCGATGGCGGTAAAAGGATTGATGAAATTGAGCGAAGGGCGCTGAATGCGGCGAGTGTAGCTCGCCTTCAGGTTACTGAAGGCACTCAATTTTCGGTTGACGATGATGCTGGGGAGAAAGTTGTTGTACTCATTTTGGAACGAAGGGTTTTCGCTGGTAAACTCCCCACCGATGGTTGTTCGTTCGTAGCGGGCACCTATTTGAGCTCCCCAGTTGTCGCCCAGGCCAATATTGGTACTGAGGTAGGCGGCGGCAACGTCCTGATCGTACTGGAAGAAATCGGTAAGACGGGTATCGGTTTCGAACTGGGCATCGTCGTTCTCTTTCACGCGGGTAAAGTAGTCACTATCGATACGGCGGAGTACGGCCTTGATGCCGGTTTCTATCTTGAATTTGTCATTAACCGGGTGGACGTAGTCGATCTGACCGGTGTACTCCAGGTTAAGTCCGTCGTTTTCGTTGATCAGGTCGCGTTGGTAGAGCTCGATGTCTCCGGATTGGTCTACATCGTTTTCGGTCAGGGTGTTCTGGCCGCTGAGCTGGAAGGCGAAGACGAGTTCGCGGTCTTTCTGGTCGGGGAAGGTCTTGCGGTAATCCAGCGTACCGTCGAAGCCACTGCGGTTGTTGAGGCCGTCGTTGAAGCGGCTGAAGGCGATGGCGTCGAGGGTGTTGAAGTTGCTCAGCAGGCCGTTGGTGATGCCTTCATTGGTGCGCCGGAACTGGTTGTAGCGCCCACTGAGGTTGATGCTGTTGTAGGCATTGAAGTCGTAGAAGGCACCGAGTGAACCATTCAGGCCGAGTATCCCGGATTCAGCTGTTCCGGTTTGTGTCAATTCCCGAATGGGCGAGCCGTTATTGAAATCTGTTCTCAGAAATTCACTTTCGGCATCTCTTGGCCAGCTCCAGAAACCGTTCATACCGGCGTTTAGCCCGAAACGGCCAAAGAGGGCGTTTAGGTTTAGCCCGCCGTTGTTTTGAAGATTACCGATGCTGGAGTTGACCGTTCCGGTAAAGCCCTGCGCTTCTTTCTTTTTGGTAATAATGTTGATGATACCGCCGGAACCCTCACCGTCGTATTTTGCTCCGGGGGTGGTAATGACTTCTACACTCTTGATCTGGTCGGAGGGAATGCTCTTTAGGGCATCGGCGATGCTGGAGGCGAAGATGGTGCTTGGCCGTCCGTTGATCAGGATTTGCAGGTTTTGGCTGCCACGTAAGGAGACGTTGCCGTTAAGGTCCACACTCAGGAGAGGAACTTTACGCAGTACATCGGTAGCATCCCCACCCTGGTTGGTCGCGTCGAGCTCGGCATTGTAAACGGTTTTATCAATCCGGTTTTCGATGAGCGCTTTCTCTGCAGTTACTTCTACACCGTCAAGGAGGACGGCATCGGAACTGAGTTTGATCTGCCCGAGATCGAGATCAGGGTTTTTTAGGGTAGTTTCAACGTCGGGGATTAAGGTTTCTTGATATCCGATGAAGCTAACCTTCATTTGGTACTTCCCATTTTTGATATTAGGAAGCTTAAAGGTGCCCCCGGCTTCACTAACGGTACCGGTGACCTGTTTCGACCCATCTGCCGAGAGAAGAACGATGGTTGCGTATTCAATGACTTCTCCGCTGGCGCCGTCCACTACCTCGCCTTTAATGGATCCCTTAATGCTAGGGCCGGCTGGTTTGCCGTAGCCGCCAGCGCCCGGAGGGCGCTGAGCAGAAAGGGAAAAACTGAGTATTAATAGGAGGGGTAATAAATGTTTCATGCCGCGGAGACTTATTCGGAATATTAAGAAGCAGCAGCCCTGTTCTTTGGCTGGTACGGTACTGTAAGCGGAATAGCAGGATAAAGGTTTGGTGGTTTTTTAAGAAGTCGGTATGAATTGGTGAATGCTAACTAAGGGGTAATAGATTGAGCGTCTTCGGTACAATTTTTAGATTCGATGATCAGGCCGGAGGCGCTCAACCCATTCTATCATCTACAGATACAGCTTCCCGTTGATCCAGGTATCCTCCATGATACCTTCTTGGGTGGCGTAGAACTTCATCGCTTCGGTGTTGGTGTTGACAACTTGCCATTTTAGAAGCTGGCATCCTTTTTCACGGCCACGTTCTAGGAGCACATCCCAGAGTCGTTGGCCAATGCCCTGGCGGCGGTAGTTAGGGGAGAGGACAAAGTCTTCCAGATAAATCATCCGGCCCTTCCAGGTAGAATAGACGAAATAGTAGAGGGCCATGCCGATAACCTTACCCTCGTCTTCGGCGACGACGGCTTTGTAAAAATCGGCCTTGAAGTCTTCTTCGTAGGTGGCGATGGTGGCGGTGAAGTTGTGGCGCTCGCCGACGTATTCGGCAAGTTCACCCACAAGACCGTGAAGGGCGGGGACATCAGAAAGCGTAGCCTGGCGAATTTGGATGGACATGGGTAAAGGTTAGAAGTTCGTAATTAGTGTCAGAGGGCAAGGTACGGCACGGACGCAGGTTCGGAGGAAAAATGCTTCCAGCTCCAGAGGCGACCGTCTTTCAAAAAACTTACCATGCACCTGCGTCCGCGCCGTAAAAACGAATTCCGCGAATACCACGACGAATACTAAGCCAGACGCTACGGCCCCTAGACCATCATTTTCTAGCTTCATCTCTGCCCGTGCTTTGTGGTATCACAAATCATAAAAGCACCCGAAAATGAGAATGTTCATCTGTATTATCCTAATCTACTGCTGCCTCTTCGCCTACGGGCAAGACCAAACTGGGAGCCCTTACTTCGCCCTGTCAGAGAAGGCAGAATTTCCGCTGGTTTCCACTACTGCTGAGGTAAACATCGTTGGAGTGATCGCCGACGTAACCGTACGGCAGACCTATGTAAACAACGGCGTAAATCGCCTGGAAGCTACCTATGTTTTCCCCGGTTCAACCAATTCAGCGGTGTACGGCATGACGATGATCGTTGGATCGCGTCGTATTGAAGGCCTTGTTCAGCGCAAAGCAGAAGCACGCGCTACGTATGAAGCAGCCAAGGCGAAAGGCAAGCGCGCATCTTTACTGGAGCAGCACCGACCCAACGTTTTTCAAATGAACGTGGCGAATATTCTGCCGGGAGATACCGTGCAAGTAGAGTTGCGGTACACGGAACTGCTCGTGCCGGAAAGCGGAACGTATAAGTTTGTTTACCCGACCGTAGTTGGCCCTCGGTACACGGGAGAGGACAGGCCAGAGACTGAGTCTGGAGGCCACTACGCCGCTCAGTCGTACACTAAGAATAAACCAGCTTACGCTTTTGACATCAACGTACGCCTTAACCCCGGGATGCCGGTATCTGGTATCAGAAGTCCAAGCCACAGCCTGGCGATCACAAGTGACGGGGAGAGCCGATTGATCATGCTCGGGGAAGATCTTGACCGAGGCAATAAAGATTACGTTTTGGAATACCAGCTCCAGGGTGAGCACATCCAAACCGGAATGCTGCTGTATGAAGGTGATAAAGAAAACTACTTCCTGTACATGGCGCAACCTCCGGCCGCGCCCACCAATGGGGATTACCCGCCCCGGGAGTTTGTCTTCGTTGTAGACGTGTCCGGATCGATGAACGGCTTCCCCTTGCAGGTGAGCAAAAAATTACTACGGGAACTGATTGGTCAACTGCGTCCAGTGGATCGCTTCAATGTGGTCCTCTTTGCCGGAGCAAGCAAGACCTGGCAGGAAGAATCATTGAATGCAACCGAAGAAAACCTTGCCTCGGCACTTACCTTCCTGGATAAGGTGCGGGGTGGGGGAGGCACTCAACTGCTGAATGCCCTGAACACAGCTTACGCCCTACCGCGCGCGGGAAAGGGCCTGAGCCGGAACTTTGTGGTGGTCACCGACGGCTACATTAGCGTAGAGCCGGAAGTATTTGATCTTGTGCGTAAAAATCTGAACCAGGCCAACGTTTACAGTTTTGGAATTGGCAGCAGCGTGAACCGTTTGTTGGTGGAAGGTATGGCCCGAATTGGTAAAGGCCGCCCGGCTTTTGTTATGAACCAAAGTGAAGCTGATGCGGAAGCGGACCGTTTCCGGCGCTATATCAGCGAGCCGGTTTTGACGGAAATGGAACTTGACTTCGGAGATAAGTTTGACGCTTACGACGTGGAGCCGATTGTATTACCTGACGTTAGCCGCGAACGCCCACTCGTTGTCTTTGGTAAGTACCGAGGCAAGGCGAAAGGTAAACTAGCGCTAACCGGCTACGGAGGTTACGTAGGCTTGAACGACCCCAACGGTTTGCCGGGTAGTGAGATTAAAAGCGAGGCGGATGCCCGTAAACGCCGCTTTGTGTTTAATCTCAACAGCGCAAAGCCTAGTGCGAAGAATGGCGCTTTAGCTCAATTATGGGCCCGAGAGCGTATTCGACGCCTTGATGATTACAATAATCTACGCACAGAAGACCCCCGGATAGAGGAGGTTACCCAGCTCGGCCTTGAATATAACTTACTTACCCAATACACCAGCTTCGTGGCCGTAGAGGAAACACCCATTGCGGACCCTAATGACCAGTTAGAGACGGTGAAGCAAGCACTTCCTTTGCCCGAAAACGTATCTGCTACTGCCGTTGGATTTAGCCTTGGTTTTGTTGGCGTGGCGGGTTTGCCCTCCAGAAAATCTGTGCCTTGGTACGCCTTTGCGATTGTCGGTTTGCTGGCGGGTTTACTTTGTTACTTGCTTTATCAGGTGTTTGGTCGCCGTCTTTTTTACACTCTATTGCTTTTCTCTCTTCTCCCTTTTATCACTAGTTGTGAAACCGTACGTGAACAGGAGGAGACGGTCTGGAAGTACACCCCCGAAACCCTTGAAGTAGCCCCCCGGACGGCGACCATCACTTTTATCCTCGGCGAAGACGAGGGTACGAATGCCTATTACGCCCGCGCAGAAGAATACTTCAGGTACCACCCAGAAGAAGCCGGAGAATACCTGGTGACAAACCTACGGAGCCTTAGTGAGGTGCATGATTACCTGCGTGACAATCCATCCGTAGCCGGGCCGTGGCAAAAGATCAATCTCGTTGCCCACGGTAATCAGTGGACTGGGCTGGCGGTACCCCTTTTTACCGACGGGCCATCCCGTACGCATACGGAGTTACTTCGGGAATGGACACCGGACCGGCCCCTTGCTAAAAGCGTATTGAATAAGTCCACCGAAATAATCGTCCATGGCTGCAGCGTAGGTCGGGATTCTGCGCTGCTGCTGCAAATCAGCCGGGTGTTCGCTGCACGAGGTAACCGCTTTCCGGGAGTTTCTGCTTCGGAAAATTTCACCCTCTTCCGTGAAGGAGATTACGGGATGGAGCGCCACTATGCAGAATTCTACGTACGGGCAACACCACTAGGGAAATACCCACAAAAAGAAGTAATGGCCAATCGCTTCCGCCGCCAGCACCCGGACAAACGCATTGATTGGGACGAAGCCCTGAGCAACACTCGCTTTACCGAAGAACTCGCTCCTCACCTGTACCAGTTCAACGTACCCGTCAGCTGGACGAGGGTGTACCCTAATCGGGGCGGTGCCGAGTTGCCCAAAGACGAAGCTAAGTGGCTGGCTGGCGAACCTGACCTCATGGCGCGACTAGGTGAAATGGGACTTTCGCCTCGTCAGTTCCTCTGGGAATTTTCGGCAGAAGACTATCCTTTGGCGGATGGCGGGGCCTTGCCTGCAGTTACCGCTAATGGGAAAGCTCGCCTGTTCTGTGTCTTGGTACCTAAGATGAACGGGGAATCAGATATGGTGAGGGTTCGGTATGGGTTAGGGTAGTCAGGTTTTCTCTTTATTTTCCTCCTCGTGTATTGCGCCAGCGCAATACACGAGGAGGAAAATAAAGAGAAAACCTGACCGAAACTACTCTTCTTCCTGGTCCTCGACGTGCTGGAAAAACCAGAAAATAGTCTTCCCGTAATTCCGCTTGTCCACGCACCGAGGGTCCATTGCAAAGTCGTGATGCGGGTTGGTTTCCACAACAAGTAGGCCTTTAGGAGCTACAAGACCTGCGTCAAAAATGAGATCGGGCAAGTCAGGAATGTTGGGTAGGGGATAGGGAGGCCCTGCGAAAATATAGCTGTAGGGCTTAGCTACTTTCCGCTTGAGAAAACGGAAAACATCCATCCGGAAAATCTTGATGTATTCCTCGATGCCCAGCGTTTTTACGGTTCGCTCTACGAAGGCAACGGCTGGGCCGTGCTTGTCTACGTAGGTAACATCAGTACAACCCCGGCTGATGAATTCATAGTCGTGGCTACCCGTACCGCCGAAGAGGTCGAGAAATCGCTCGTCTTCAAAGTCAAGCCAGTTGTTGTGCAAGACGTTGAAGAGGCCTTCCTTAGCGTAGTCGGTGGTGGGCCGGGTGGGCCAGTTGTCGGCTGGAGGTCTGAAGCGTCGGCCTTTGAATTTTCCGGAGATTATGCGCATTGGAGAGAGGAGGTTATAGGTTACAGTTTGCAGATTGGCTACTCCAGGTGGTTAACCTGCAACTTGTAACCTGCAACCTGAATCACGCTAAACAAAGCAATTCAAAATAAAGGTGCATTGGCAGACCTGCCAATTCCGGCGGAACCGAAGGCGGCGTAGGGTACTGGCAGAACCGGATGTCTTCAACATACCGGTAAAAATGGCGGTATAGTTCGCTGTGTTCCGTGATCTCTCCACACAGGTACAGCGGAACTCGATTGGGGACCCAGCCGCACTGTTGGTAAGCGAGCAGTAAATAATAGAGGGCGTCATTTACGCCATCAAAGGCGAAGGTATTGAAGAACAGTAGATTTCCTGAGCGATGAGCAGCAACGAAAAGGCGCCCACCCCGGACAGCACAGGATATTGCCTGATGGCTAAGGCGTTTAGACCGTGCGGCCCAGGCGGAAAGTAACCCGCCGGTGATGTGATGGGTACGCAAAGGGCGGAGCCTTCGCTCTACAGCATCTAGCCGGGCGGTTGGGGCAGCGAAGAGAAGCTCTCCCCCAAGTTGCTGGTAGCGCTCAGTGCGCACGGTGTCTTCAAGACTGATTAGGGTCAGTTGCTCCAGATAGGCGCTGGCGTTGCTGGCGTCGTAAAGTTTTTCTGGAACAAGCGTAAGCCGTTCGCTCTCCCAGCCGAGAATGCAATTCCCATAGGTGACGGAGCGTAGTTTGTCGTCAGCTTGGATGATGCGATTGATGGTTTCTGGCCAGTCGGCCAGATCCGCAGTTGGAATGGTTTGGGAATGGTACGCCAAGAGTTGGTTCTGGGTACGATCCCGGATGGTATACGCAAAACTGTCCATCCCCGTAAGGATGGACAGTTCGTAGTCGTGCGCGCCTTCTTTGCGGTAGGCGGCTGAGCTTATATCATAGTTGGTTACTGCCAAGAGCCGGAGAGGGTTGGCTTAGTGAGATCACCAAATTTAATCGGCTTGCTGGGCTCGTAGCTCTGGTCGTACCGCTGGTACTTCTTGTCGGCGAATTGCCCCATGAAAGCACTTTGGCGAACGCCCACTTGCACAACGGGAACGTTCGTGCTCTGGTATTCGATCTGTTTGGCGTCAATGTCGAATTTGACCTTGCCATCGGTAAAAGGAACGATTTCCATATCGTCCAGTACAATACCAAGGCCTGCGGCAGTATCGCGTGCGGCAATGTAAGTAGTGTCGTAGGTTACCTCTCCTCCATCAACGGCATCAGCATCGCCAACTACGCGGATGGAAAGAAGCTGACCATCGGTCAGTACTTCTTTGAGGGTGTCGAAGTTCGCAGCGTATTCGCCGGTAATGTCACGGTAGAGATCCTGGGCGTCGCGAATCATCTCCAACTTGCTGGAAACAGCGTCGGTCCGGGTGGCACGCTCGGCGTTAAAAGCGATCGGTTCCTCAATGCTCTTGTACAGCAGGAAAGCGAGTACGAAGGCTAAAACCAGGAAGAGTAGACTGAATATTGTGCGCATCTGAAGCTTTTAATTTGTGCAAGTATAAAACATTTCTCGCATCCTTTAGATGCATCTGGCCTTTAGTTTGGTGGAACGTGAGGGTTTTTCGTTTGTTTCGCGGTGAAATGACCCGATTTTTCTTTGTTTTGAGTGTTAACAAATAACTATTTGGGCGAGGCCGCAGGTGCAGTGCAATGTTTAAACGGGTTCACTGCCTACCTTTGCCCCATGCCAATCATTCTAGCCATAGAATCCAGTTGTGACGATACCTCCGCCGCCGTAATCGCCGACGGTGAAGTACTCAGTAACGTGACCGCCGGACAGGCCGTACACGAAGAATTTGGAGGAGTCGTACCCGAGCACGCCAGCCGTGCCCACCAGCGCAACATCGTGCCCACCGTAGCCGTAGCCCTGAGCCGTGCAGGAAAGTCAGCTGAAGATATTGATGCCGTAGCCTTTACCCGGGGACCTGGCCTGATTGGCTCGCTAATGGTCGGTGTAAGTTTTGCGAAAGCCTTTGCGCTGGCCCGAAATCTACCGCTGATCGAAGTTGACCATATGCAAGCCCACGTCCTGGCTCATTTCGCGGAAGCACCTAAGCCAACGTTTCCTTTTCTCTGCCTTACGGTATCCGGCGGGCACACCCAGCTCGTCGTCGTCAGAACTGCCCTCGATCAAGAAATTATCGGCCGAACCATCGACGATGCCGCCGGCGAAGCCTTTGATAAATCCGGGAAAATGCTTGGCCTGTCTTATCCCGCCGGACCACAGATCGACAAACTTGCCCGCCAGGGAAGCCCAACCATAAAATTTGCCCGCCCGGAACCAGGCGAGCTTAACTTCAGCTTTAGTGGCTTGAAGACGAGTATTCTTTATACCCTTCAGAAAAAGATTAAAACCGAACCTGATTTCGTAAAAGAAAACCTTGAGGACATCTGCGCCTCCATTCAGCATACCATCGTCTCCATCCTCCTGCGGAAATTAACCCTTGCCGTTGAGCAAACCGGACTGACGCAAGTGGCTTTGGCCGGAGGGGTTTCCGCGAACAGTGGTTTACGGGAAGGGGTACAAGCCCTTGCCAAAGAAAAGGGATGGACTGTTTTCATACCCCGTATTGAATATTGTACGGACAATGCCGCCATGATCGGGGTTACCGGTACGTTCAAGTATGCTGCCGGAGAGTTTGTAGGGCAGGAGGTCGCTCCGGCAGCGAGGTTCTAAGAGATGCCCCAATTGGGTTTCACGGCATTCTTAAACTACTTCTTTTAGTTCGTCCTCGAAACCAACCGCATTACCGCACGGTAATCATCATCCGCTTCCCCGTCATAATCCCAATCTACTTTACCGGTAAGGGTAAGGCGGGAGCCATCCAACTCGTGCTTATAGCTCAAGGTCGTATTGGGCTCAATGATGAAAAGGCTATCCTTTCCAACCGTTTTCCAGAGGCCGTTGGTGGCGTCGGTCATTTCACCCTTACTATTGAAATAGGTTCGTTTCAATTTCCCGTCAGCAGTGTAAACAGTCCGCGCCGGTTTGGAGCCGTACTGGCGGCCCCAGTCCGCTTCTTTAATAAGGAGATGTACGGTAGTATCCTGACTCTGATAGGTAGGGCAGTTGGCTTCTATCTCAATTGTTTCCCAAGTGCCGAGTAGCGCCTCTTCAATTGGAATTGTTTCCGGCTCGCTTTCCTGTTGAGTTGTGGTATCATTACAACCAACGGCAAATAGTGCTAGTGAGAGCGTTAATAGCGTGTAATTCTTTAACATAACAACAAAAGTAAGTTGTCCGGGGGGAATTTATTGAGATATAGATATTCTCGTCAGTATACCTACATATCCATAAAGGATCGCTTGGCGCTGCGCTTAGATTTAGTAAATGGACGCTTTGAGCCTTGTAGTAAGCTTTTGAAGTAAAGTTGCGATGAAGATAACCTAACCTTCTACCTTTGCCCTTATGCAACTCCCCCAAAAGGAAATTAAGCCGATCTGGCTACTCATCGCCTGGTTTGTGCTCAACTTGATCCAGGCAGCCTTCTCTCCGCTGGATGCGGACGAGACCTATTACTGGATGTACGCTGGTAATCTGGCCTGGGGATATTTCGATCATCCGCCTGCGGTGGCAATTCTGATAGCGTTAGGTAAAGATTGGCTTCCCGGCAGTCTTGGCTTGCGCTTTGGGCACGTACTCGCCTCTACGGCAATGATTGCGGGGATGTGGCACCTGCTAGGGAAACCCCGGAAGCAACTGCTTTGGTTAGCAGCGGGGCTGATTGCTGCTCAACCCTTTTTCAATGTTTATGGCTTCATCGCTACACCAGACGGACCACTGCTGCTTTTTAGCGTACTCTACCTGTTGGCTTATCGTCGGTTCCTTGCTAGCCCTTCCGTAAAGCATGGTGCCTTGTGGGGACTAACAATGGCGGGCCTGCTTTATAGTAAGTATCATGGGGTAATGCTCATATTTTTCACCGTTTTGCCGCACCTTTTCTGGTTGCTGCGGCAGCCAGGAGCCTGGGTCGCAGCAATTGGTGGAGCGGCCCTTTTTGCTCCGCACCTTTGGTGGCAGTATGCCAATGATTATCCCTCTTTCCGGTACCACCTGAGCGGCCGGGACGATGCGTACGAACTCAAATTCACCCTGGAATACCTGGTCAATCAGCTTGTAATCTTTAGTCCACTTCTGACCTACCACTACGTGATGACTTTCCTGAAGGACCGTCCGGTAACCGACCGTTTTACCGCCGCTTGCCGTTGGTTGGTGGTCGGCTTCCTGGTCTTTTTCCTCTACACAACGACTAAAGGTGGCACCGAAGCACAATGGACAGCCTTGCTTAGCATCCCGCTAGTTTACCTTCTCTTCAAGGCTGTAATTGATCGTTTCCCCCAGTGGCAAAACAAGGTTTTTACGCTTAGCCTCATTACCATCGGTTTGCTCTTCTTAGCCCGGTTACTTTTGATTACGCCTCGGGATGTACTCCCTTTTGAGAAGCCTTTTGACCACGAGCCCTGGGTTACCGCTCTAGCGGAACGCGCCGAAGACCGACCAGTGATGGTTCAAAATAGCTACCGACTCGCTTCGCTTTATCAGTTTTATTCCGGTAAGCCTTCCTGGACGTTCACCGACGTTGAATACCGACTCAATCAGTACGACCTCTGGACGGCAGATTCCGCTTTTCACAATAAGGAAGTCCTTGTTTTAGGGCAAAAGACCTGGGATAAACCGGATGCCCAGGCCTTCCGTACCCAGACGCGGGATATGCTCACGGCACCCTACGGCGGGTTTCAAATAGTAAAGGGTGTTTCCCTACAACCTGAGACAAATCTGCCCGGAGCATTTCCGCGCGGCAAGGCGGTAAACGTAGACCTCATAGCGACCATTCCCCGTAGTATTCGGACGAGTCAGGGCTTAGCCCTCCGGCTGTTCATTACTTTTCATTATCCCGACGGAAAGATTATGTACTGGAAACTCCGGACCCAAGATTTCTCAGCGCTTAGTCCCGGAATAAGAACGTTCAGCTATGACCAGCCCTTCCTGGTGCCGAAAGAACTCCCTACTGGTCCGGCAAAAGTTGAATTTGGGCTGGGGTACGATGGTATGCCGCCGCTGCGAGGGCAGAGTGGGCGTTTTGAGATTGTTGTGGAGTAGCGTTGTGCTTTTTGTGCTAACACTTGTTTCGATCTCAGACTGATCAATGACCGACTAGGAAATGGAATTGGTTCCCGTAGATACTCGACCTGGACGGTCTCGACCGGAACTTCAATCCGCCCTCTGCACCCGCGTCCGCGCCACTAAAAAGCTACTCCTTACAAGCAAGGTTAATGCCCAGGACGTAGTTCTCTAAAATTCCGATCTGCGGCGCTGCTTCCGCTCCCGCGAAACCGGAAATGTCGGAATCTTTCAGGTTAGCGATAGCAAAATCCGTAAGCTTCGTAGCTACCGGTAGGTAGCTCCAGTGCCACTTTTCTTCTTCGTAACCATTGGGGCGGGTTTCACCTTTTGGTGTGTAGGGCTGGCAAAAACCATAAGTAGCGGCGTTGGTGGTGAGCCAGTTGTACACCTTTTTGCCTTCACCTTCTGCGAAGTAGCTGTTCACCAAATCGTTCAAGTCAATATCAGTACCCCAATGATGGCGGCTGGTGCCAGGCATGGAAGAATAGCGTAGAATTGCCCGTGCCCGATCAGCAGGGTCAGGGTATACTTCGTCTGCTTTTTCTTTGCCTTCCAGTAGGCGCTTACCGTTCCATTTGGCTTCCCAGATTTGCTTCTGCCGTTTAAAATTACGGGTGGCGGAAACCATCACCAATTTCACCCCATCTGCCAGCGCCGCAGCGTGCATTTTCTCGAAACTTGCGTAAGTTTCCTGGTGTAGAACGTAAGGGTCACCGTCTGTATACTTCGCGGCAACCTTGACAAAATCAGGATGTTTGACTGGGTCAAACTTGCCAGTTAAGTAAGTCAGGCTGGGTATTTTGGGCGCGTCAGGATTGGCCAGTTCAGGCTGGACGACCGTGTCTTTGTGCAAGGGCGCAGGCGCAGGTTCCGGCATGGTTGGAACGGCAGGGGAAGTGGCATCGCTCTCTGGAACGGTGGAGGTCGCTTCGTCGTTGGGCGGTGTTCCGCAGGCGATGAAAGTGATAAGAATCAGAGGCAGGAAAAGTTTCATAGGTCAAAGATAAGTGTGGGAAGGTAGTTACGCGCTACTAGCGTAATCGAGCACAGCGACTATGACGTGCGGTAGCGACTACAGAACTACATTACTACCAACTACCTCGGTTGAAACCGAACTCCCGCAACTCCCCAAACCCCATACCGGCTTTCACTGCGCAGTAAAGACCCCGGCTTGTCAGATTCCCCAACCCACTCCTCAAAGTTGTGATTGGTCAGGTTGTTAGCACGGAGATAAACGGAAATATTTTTGAAGACTTCATAATCCGCTGAAATATCTACGGTAAGTAAACGGTTGCGGTAGATGGGGCGGTTGTCGAGCAAGCGATCGAAGACACGATCGCGGAAATTAGCGGCGGCCACAAGGTTGAACCTGGTTTTTGGATTACTGTACACGAAACTGAGGTTAGCGCTTTGGCGCGGCGCTTGGGCTAGCGAGGGGGCTCCGTCTCCGCTGTTTGGTAGGTTAACGTCGAAAAGGTTGTAGTTGTAGGTGCCGTTGATGTTGATGTACCGCAGGTTGGGACTCAGGAAATCCAAACTCTGGTAAAAACCCAATTCAAAACCCACCAGATTGGCATCGTCTACGTTGATAACGTTATTCACGTACACTGCGCGAAAGAGTTCCTCTATTACCAAGCTTTGCTGCACAAGAATAGTCGGGTTTTCTAAGAATTTTGCGTAGAGGCCAAGGGTGAAAAGCCCGTCCCGCCGGCCATACCGCTCGAAGGTCAAATCGATGTTTCTGCTGAAGGTGGATTGTATGTCCGGATTGCTTTGCGAGAACTCATCAAGCGCAATGAGCGGAAGGAAGTTCATTTGTGGCCGGTAAGTAGCATAGGAAGGCCGTGCTACTGCATGATAGTAGCTGAAACGTAGTTGTCGGTCGCGTCGGATGCGGTAAGTAAGGTTCAGGCTCGGCAATATATCGCTGTTGGTGAACAGCGTGGTGTCGATGGTGTTGCGGGCATCCACTTCAACGTATTCGTAACGCAGGCCGGCGGTCAGGCTGAGTTTGGCGTTGAAGTTGACGGCGTACATCAGGTAACCGGCGCCGATACGCTGACTGGCGTCATAAGTCCTTGCCCGAAAACCGGTGTCTAATTGGGTGGACTCGGCCGGGATGGGGGCGAAGGTGCCGGGCGTAATTAGATCCCCCTGGCCGTTGGCGGCAAGCCTCAAATTGGAGGATTCATACATCCGATCCTTGCTTCGGTAACGTCCGCCGATTTTGAGGAAGCTGTTCCGTTTGTTGTTCAGGTAGCGGGTGATGTTCATGCTGCCGATGGCGACGTCTTCGTTGAGCACGGCCTTGTCCTGAAAGCTCGCCACCTGGTCCAGGTTCCCGACGGAGGCCACGGAGTAAGGCGTTGCATTCTGTAGGAAATCGCTAAAGGCCGCTTCCGGCACTAATCGGTCGTTTTGGTAAGCGGACCGGAGACGGTCGTTGAGGGCTTCACGGTTCTGGCTGAAGCTGAGCTGATAATCAAGCCGGGTTTTGGGGAAGTTGTTTTCCACTTCGAGGGTTACAAGGTCCAGGCGGCGCTCATTCTGCCAGCCGCTGGAATAGCGGCTAATGGAGGGATTCGATCCTGCGTTAATGAACAGCTGTCGCTGCTGGATGTCTTCCGTCACTGTAGAGCGGTTGTAGCTCAGTCGCATCCGATTGTAAATACTTGGGCGCAGCTCAATCGCCCCAACGAAGCCGAAGCGGCTTGTTTCCCGGTCGGTATCAAAAGGGCGGGCACTGTATAGGTTGGGGCCGGGGGTTTCATGATCGCCGTATTCGTAAAAATTGGTCCGGTTACCGCGCCCTTGCTTGAAGTAGGAAGCAGAGGCCAGGGCGTAGACCTTTTCGTCGGCCAGTTCGGAATTCAGGGTGCCGGCCAACTGGGTTATACCGGCGGAGTTATTGGGGTTGTCATTGAAACCAAAGTTCTGCCCAAGCCCCCCTTGCAGTAGCACTTCAAACTTTTCTTCGGGATGGCGGACGCGGAAGTCTACCGCTCCGCCAATCGCGTCGCCGTCCATATCCGCACTGCGGGCTTTGATGACACGGACTTCATCCACAAGATTGCTCTGTATCAGGTCCAGGCTACCGCTTTGGTCTACCTCTGGCTGAATAGTGGGTAGCCGCTGGCCATTGAGGGAAACGGCCGTATACTGCTCCGGGAGGCCACGCACCTGAACGATTTCGCCTTCATCTACGCCTCGAATGATGGAAACACCGGGCATCCGGCTTACCGTCTCGGTGATGGTGACGTCTGGGTATTTATTGAAAACCTCGGAGTGGATGATCGTTTGGTTGATCTGGCTCGATTGCTGAATACGAAGCGCCTGGGCCTGGCCATAGGCCCGATTGGCCGTTACGATCACTTCACCGGTTTCCAGAAAGGACTCCGTCATTACTACGTCTATGCCCACCTCGCGTTCTGCTACGCCGACTTGCAAGATGGTGTCGTAGTTTTCGTAACCGATGTAGCTGTAGAACATTCTGATCTCGCCGGGGGGGACTTCAATATGGTAGTGCCCGTCCAGGTCCGTCGTCGTCCCGATCACCGAACCGATGACCTTAACTGTAGCGCCAATCAAAGGCTCGCCTTCGGTATCCGTCACTTTCCCACTTATCCCGGCTTCCTGGGCGCGGACGCAGGTGCCGAGAAAGGACAGAAAGAGCAAAGTGAGGAAGATGGTTTTTAGCTGGAGTGTTGGGCGCATATTCCAGAAACGAGTGGTACACTTTTTAGTTGTAATCTACGCTTAGTTGAAACAGTATGCTGTCAGTGTGTTTCACACCTTCCGATTTTGTAGAATAGAGGCGGAAAATTCACCTTTGAATAGCGCGATCTTGATGTACGCAAGCAGCAACACAATCATTTACTAGTCTAGACGATATATGCGCATAACTCAATGTACAATGCGCACGTAAGATGAATAGCAAACGGTGCTTATCGAATGTCAGCTTTTAAACTTTGCGATACCTCTATAGGATTAACCTCAGGATAGTTTGCAGTAAGCTTCCGAAAAGCTTTAGAAAATGCCAGCTCAGTATCTTTTTTCTCTGGTGATTCCTTATACAAATCACTAAAAATTTTACTCTGAACACCAGAAAAGTCACTTTCAGATAAACCTTCCGAACCACGAATACTAAGTAAGCTATCACTTTTATGTCTGACCTGTGCAACTGCTTCTACACCGTATAAACGATTAGCTCTTCCGAGCTTTTTAGTTAAAAAGGTCGCATTGTCAAACTCAGACATTACTTGAAGAGCCTGCAAAGCTTCTTGATACTCGGCTGATAATCTAAAATTAGCAGCACGGGTAGATTCAACTTCAGTAGAGTCGCATCCAACTAAAATAATGATGAAGAGGGAGAGAAGAAGAATTCGTACCATGACTAGGATATTAGGTTTTGTGTGAAAATATAGGTTGACTAGATTTATTTGCAAATGAATCACGTTATTTATTGGAGGGTCGTTATGGTTTAGCCAGATAGATTAGTAAGATGTAATATGAAAAGAGTAATTCTTAAATTTTAATTCTCTACGTTGTAATCCAAGGGGTCTAATCCTACTTTAATTTCTATAACCGGAAGTAACGGGAAAGATATGTTGAGAAGCTCGCCCGGTTTAAGGCCTTTTGAACTTTTTGGGTCTATTTTCTTTCGATTTTTCTATAAACTCGAAAGGCTGAACACTATAGACAGATACTGTTTCAAGCTTATGGCCCCACTTCAAGCCAAGCAGAAAAATATACATTGAGTTAGACCACTACTACTGTACATTTTTGGCTCCCTTTCGCTTCGCGGCTGCCTGAGGCGGTCCGTCGAGCTATAGGCAAGACCTGTGGGATAGGGCGGGGGGAGAGGCAGAAATTCAAAAACGCCCTGTGGTGTGGAGCTAGACACAAATATATTTTACTTTTACAACAATGAAAATAACTTTCCTGGATACCCAAACCGTAGCT
>CAYPIM010000081.1:0-24005 GCA_964410795.1 uncultured Lewinella sp.
CTGCGCTGTACTTCGTGCTCGGGATGACTCATGTTTATGGCTAATGGGCTTAGGAAATGCTACTAATTATTCCTCGGGCGCCATAAGGGTAAGGCCTACTGCGGTACGGGGTTTGAAGCCTTCCCAACCATTTTTGCCGGGTGTTTCGGAGAGGTCTAGATATTTGCCTAACGAACTTTCTCCCTTGAGTTTGCCACCTAAGAAGGCGGAGATAAAGTGCTGGTTTACGTTGTTCATTCGGCGGGTGTCCCAAACAGAATCTGAGTAGCGGAGGTATTCGTCAAGGTGTAAGCCGGGGGCAAGTGCTTCGGGCGGCGCTGGGTTAGGGGCTACGTTGTGCCGTGCGCCTTCGTAAGTAAGCAAGTAGCGTTCGGTATTGATGGCACCATCATAGATGGCTTTAATACCGTTTTCATAACCAGAGATGTCATCCTGATCTCCAGCGATGAAAAAGGTGGGGACGCTTAACCCTTTTAGGCCTTCTTCGTTCCATACCTGAAGGGCCTTTCCCCAGGGAGCGAACGCAACAACTGCTTTTACACGCGCATCGGCACCTGGGTAGGTTTCATTTCCGATAAGGTGGCGCTCTATCAATTTAGATCCGGAGTTCTGTGCAGCGAAAAAGGCCCCGAAGCCCGGGTTGTAGCCAGCTCCGGCAACGTTGAGCACACCGTAGCCTCCCATAGAGTAACCAATGATGCCAGTGTTACTTGCGTTGGTTAGTCCAGCAAGGAAGGAGTCGGAATCCTCTTTGGTAAGTACTTCCATCTGGTCAATGGTAAAACGGATGTCTATGGGCCGATAGTAGAGAGTGGAGGAAAACGGGCCAGCATCAGAAAACGTTGACTCTGTATGAGCGATAGCAACAACTACATATCCTTTTGACGCCAGGTTCTCCGTGAGGTAGGTCATCAGGTAGCGTGAGCCAGTATAACCGTGTGATACGACAATAAGCGGATAGGGAGCGGCTCCTTTTTTCGGGGCAGCATCACGGGTAGCTCGTCCGGTAAACTTGAAAGGGATGATGGGGCGGGTTGTGTCGCCGTGTTGGCCCATTACTTCGGAATATTCAATGGTTGCATTAGCGTCGGTATTTGCTGGATACCAAATTTCTACGGTCAGCGGGCGGTCGTAGTTAGGAATTGTACCGTCTTTGGCGCCAACGATGTTGGGTTGCTCGGGGTTAGTAAGGGTAAGGGTGCGTACACCTACGGCGTGCTCACCCCGGGCGGAAAGTGCAGGAGCGTCAGGTAGCAGATCACCGTATACGAACTGAGCACTGAGCGTAAGTGGTAGAAACAAAATAAATACAAGAAAGAATCGCATTTGCATGAATTGATTGATTTAAACAGGTATGTGCCTGTTAAGTACGCAATGGCGATCGGTATGTTTGGTTCTAAAAGGGAAATGAGCCAGTGAGATGAATTTCACCTGCTATGTCCTTTCTATTTTTAGGTAAAATAAGCAACGGCCCCATTCCGAAGAATGAGGCCGTTGCTTTAGCTTACGATAAGCAGGTGTAGGTTACTTGAACATACCGCCGATCTTACCGAGGAGGCCACCACCGCCTTCTTTGGCTGCATCAGTACCTTTGCCGAGCATATCGGCTGCTTTACCGAGCATGTCTGCTGCGCCGCCTTCTGCGCCACCGGCGAGACCGGCAAGACCGCCAAGGAGGCCACCACCTGAGTCAAGGCCGAGAGCGCTCATCATAGAGCCTGCGTCGATGCCATCGGTGTCTCCTGCTGCCTGGGTTGCTCCACCGATCTTGTTCATGATCATTGGGAGGGCAACGCTTGAGAGGGTACCGGCAATTCCTTCCGAAACACCTAGCTTGCTGGTGATGCTGCTGATGAAATTACCAGCGATTCCTTTGTAAACCATGTTCTGGACGAGGCCTCCGCCTCCTTCACCTCCACCGCTTACGGCGCTGGTGAGCATACCGAGAATGCCATCTACGTTGCCACCGGATACGGCACCCATGATGCCATCAGTGATGGAGTCTTTAGCGATAGGAAGGGCTTGTTCAGCTTGGTCAGTTGCAAGGCCTGTTTTTTCGGCAATAGCGGAAACAACCTGGCCTTTAACGGCGTCCATAATAGAGTCTAACATACTTAAATTCATTTTTTGATGAGAAACCTGACAACGCGCCAGGCCCTAAAGTTAACTGTTTGACGTAAATGAATGCATACGGTCACGCTGTTTAATTAGAAAAATACTAAAAATTGCAATTTATAGTAAATTCAGTGCCTCTATTAAAATATCTCGTTCATCACCAGGAATGATTGATCCGTCTCCATTAAAGGAGATTGCTTTTTGATAGAACGGAGCTTCTGCGAGCACTCGCGCATTCAGGGCAGCCAAAGACCATAAAAGTGATTGGCGGGCTTTGTCTCCGCGTGGAGCACCAGGGGTAAAAGTGAATACAAGGGTAGGTTTCGCGTCGAACTCGCCGGAGGAGGCCAACCAGTCTAGTGCGTTTTTTAAGACACCGGGGATATTGTGCAGGTAAGCTGGAGTACTGATTATAACCGCTTCTGCCCGTTCGAAATCTGCCCGCCAACGGAGGACGGATTCAGGCCAGGGAGCTTTGTCACGGTCTGGTTGGAAAACTGGTAAATTCGCCAGGTATTCTGTAGTAATGACCGGGCGCGTTTGTAATTTCCCGATCCCTTTCAAAAAACTAGAGTTGGCACTCCGAGGATGTGGAGAGCCGGAGATAAGTAACAGCATGGTATTGGTAATGTACAACGCCCTCATCTCTTATGGTAGAGATGAGGGCGTTGAAGTCTTTACGGGAATCGTCCATGTCGTACTAGCTTCGTGTGGCAACGAATTCTACTACTACTGGACTAGACAGCTATTTACCAGCGGCCTTGGCGTGGTCAGCAAGGAATTTCTCGAGGCCGATGTCGGTAAGAGGGTGCTTTAGCAAGCTCTCGAATGCTTTGAGACCACAGGTAACGATGTCCGCACCGGCGCGCGCGGCGTCAATGATGTGCTTACCGTTGCGGATGGAGGCGGCGAGTATTTCGGTTTCGTACTCCTGGATTTCGTAGATCTCTGCAATCTCCTCAATCAGCTGCATACCGTCCCAGCCGATGTCATCGATACGGCCTACAAATGGGCTCACGTAGGTAGCGCCTGCTTTAGCGGCAAGGATAGCCTGCCCCGGGCTGAAAACCAGTGTACAGTTGGTCCGAATACCCTGAGCGGTACACCACGCAAGTGCCTTAACGCCTTCGCGGATCATCGGGATTTTGATGACGATGTTGTCGGCAATCTTCACGAGTTCTTGGGCTTCTTTCTTCATCCCTTCGAAATCAGTACTGATCACTTCTGCACTTACGTCGCCGCTCGTGATGTCACAAATCTTCTTGTAGTGCGCCATTACGGCCTCTGTACCACTGATCTTTTCCTTAGCCATCAGGCTAGGGTTGGTGGTTACTCCGTCTAGAATGCCAAGGGATTCTGCCTCGGCGATGTCGTTGAGATTGGCAGTATCAATGAAGAACTTCATGCTAGGTTATTTTATTATTTTTTAGCCGAAACGGATAGTTTCCGCTTAGCTGTTGACAAAATTACGCTTTTGAGCGGACTTTGTTTAGAGTTTAAGCAATGAGCTTGTTACTTATCCGTAGTCGGTGCCGCAGCATCTTCTGCGTAAGTATTCAACTTTACCTGTTTTTCCTTGGTTCCAGGGCGGATCTTCATGTTGAGGAATTCTACCAGGAGGGAGAAGGCAATGGCAAAGTAGAGGTAGCCTTTAGGGACAGTACCAACTTCGGATCCAAAAAATTCGAAGTGCGCCAGGTGAGCACCTTCAACAATCAACATAAAGCCGATTAGGATCAGGAATGCGAGCCCTAACATCTGAATGGTAGGATTGCGATTTACAAAGTTCCCTACGGGAACTGCAAAGGCCATCATAATCGCTACGGATACAACTACTGCTATGATCATTATCAGAAGTGCTCCTTCCAAACCATTGGTCATCCCGATAGCGGTAAGGATAGAGTCTACGGAGAAAACCAGGTTGATAATCGTAATCTGAATGATGACGGATTGAAGAGAGGCACCTACGGATTTACCTACTCCGGGATCACCTTCCGTGACCTCATCTCCCTCCAGCTTATGGTGGATTTCAGAGGTTGCTTTGTAAAGCAGAAAGATACCTCCGATGACGAGGATGATTGCTTGTCCGCTCAGGCCTCCTTTAATCCAACCTAAGTCGAAATCGTAGAAGGAGTCGTTCATGGCAACGAGGAAAGAAACGCCAAAAAGGAGGACGATTCGAAGAACCATGGCTAAGATCAAACCGACATTAGTGGCCTTTTTGCGGTCTTCTTCTGACTTCAGTTTCCCGGAAGCGATGGAAATGAAGATGATGTTATCGATACCCAAGACGATCTCAAGGAAGGTGAGGGTTAGCAAGGAAAGCCAGACGGCGCCACTGGCAAAATCAGGTATATCAAATAGGAACATATCGCTGGGGAGTAATTTCTGTACAATGATTCTTATGAAAGTGTAAAACTACGCAGCGGACGGGATGTTTGGAAAAACATGAAAGAAACAAAATTCCGACGCCTACGTCGTGACGAACTTGAAGAGGTGAAAGATCAGTTTGTTAAGTTCCTGGCTGTCAATGGTATCGCTGCCGAAAGCTGGCAGGAGATGAAGGAAAAAGAGCCTGGAAGAGCGGATGGATTCATCCTGCAGTTTTCTCAAATTGTGTACGCTGGGGTTATTGAAAAGGTAAAATACCTAGTTCATCGCCGGCCGAATGATCTCAGAACCTATAAAACTGATGCCGAAAAAATTTATATGCGGGGAGTTCTTCTGGACGGAGAAACGAGTATTGATTTTACCAAGACGGATTTACCTCCTGATGAAATGTTTGCCCGATTGAAAAGTGAGAAGGTTACGCCCAAGATATATTCCGCCGAGCGAGCCTACATTCCTATCGGCCGCGATCAGGACATATTTATCATTATGGAAGAAGGGGCTTTGATTGATGATGGGGCGCTGTTTGAGACTTTAGCGGGGCTTTAGGGCGGGGCCGCAGGTGCAAGGCAGGTTTTTGGTATTGGTCAATAACGAACCGAAATTGCTATCTTTGTATTCGTTTTTGCATTCATGGTTTTATCTCTGGAGTATAGATGATAGAATTTGAATGCCTTTATGTAGTGTCAGTTACGACCCTGACCTTATTTAGTTTATTTAGATGTCTCATAAATGAAAAATCTCTCAAGTTTATTATTTCTTGCCTTACTTCTGCTCTTTTTGATAAGTTAAGGGAATAATCCAAAATCAGCTGCAGAATCGGCGAATGTCGAAATTTCTACAGTCGCAACAATAGATTCTAACTCCGAAAACACAGCCGTTTCCTGAAGTAGATGTTGAAGATCCTTAGCTGATCTCTGATGACTATTTCCTTGAAATGGAACAGGGTGAAAGCACAACAGATTTTAAGGATGTATGGGGAATGTAATTCAGATTGTCCTAGCTGCCGGAGGCGCTACTCGTATGGGGGAAGCTAAGCAGCTTCTGGAGATTAAGGGCGAGACCATGGTTCGCCGAACAGTACAAGCTGCCCGCGCTACGGCTAATCGTGTTGTAGTAGTTACCGGAGCCTACGGCTCCGAAGTGTATCAGGAACTAAGAGACCTTCCGGGCTTACTCTTTGCTTATAACCCGCGTTGGGAAGAAGGCATGGGGCGTAGTATTGCCATTGGAGTTGCTACCGCAAACATCGTCAGTACCGAAGCCTATTTTATCACCTTGGCCGATCAACCGCTAATCGAAACCCGCCACCTGGAGCGCTACTTAGAAGCTTACCACAAATCTCCAGATCGTATCATTGCTACTGCTTACCCAGAAGGGCCTGGCGTACCTGCAATATTTCCCGCCCGTCTGGTAAACGATCTCTTGAAACTGAAGGGGAAGGGAGGAGCTAAAAAGTTGATCTTTCGTGAGTGGGACTCGTTGAGCCTCATCGATGCTTCGCCGATCACTTTTGATGTGGACACACCAGAAGATTATGAAAAAATTAGATTGATAGATTAGTAGTGGTAGCCTACTCACACAATCAAAGCTATCAATCTATCACATCTATCAACCTATTCTAACGTGCCCTGCGTTTCCCGTAGCGCCGTTTCCCGAAACTGTACTTCAATCTTGTAATCATCACCAATACCACGCACTAGTGGCAGGAACATGGTATTCATTAGTTCCCCGGCCTGGTCCTTGGCTCGGCTGAATACATCGGATTCGATGGCGTCGTTCCGAAAGGCCTCGCGGAGCGCGTTAACACCTTCATTAATGTTTACACCTTCGAGCTCCCGCATCCAGCCGATGTCAAGTTTTTCGATTTTGGGTAAGACTTCGTGGCTAAGTATCCGGGGTTCAGGCAGGGTGATGGTAACTATTTTTGCACGCTCATTCAGGTCTATCTGAAACTGCTGATCTAGCTTGAAACCGACTTTAAGGATGGAGATGGCGGTGATGTCTATGTCGGTTTCAGAAACATTCATTCCCCAAATGGACGTTTGGAGTTGTTTATTGATCCCTTTTTTGTCTTTCACCTCAATGGTGGCAAGTTCGCCGATAACGTTCTCTACCTTTTCCTGGAACATTCCTTTGCTGCGACTAAAGTCGTCTATCTTGGCCCTTTCTTCCATCCTGGCCATCATTGGCCTCAGTGCTTCACCCGTGGCAACTTTACAAGGGTTGTCCAGGTCTGCTCCTTTGGCCAGGATATTGCCGTTGCGCGTCCGGATAACTACAGCGATGATCTTGTTAACCATGAAGCAGGTGTAGTTAGAGGCAACCTCCTCAAATATTTCAATCAGTTTGCCACCGCCTTCTTCATACCAGGCTTCATATTCTTGGGCGGTACTATCGCGCGATCGCATGAAATCAGTATAATAGAGACCGGCAAACTCTGGATGCTGAACGTCGTATTCCCGAATGACTGCATTCCGGAGACTGTCGTTAAGGCCCATTCGGTTACTGACGTGCTTCAGGATATCGGTATTGATATCATAGACAAGGGCATCAAATTCTCGTTTGTACCGTTTTGGGTTTTGGAGGATGGCTAAGGCTTGTTCAGGGTCAATGCTGACTTGAAAATCAGCAGGCATATACTGGAGTTGATACTCGGCTGGTTTGCCAAGAAACCCGCTGCCCGGTTTAAAGGATTTATAGGCCAAGGTGCCGAGTATTCCAGCAATCAGCACAACGATGGCTATTTGCGTATAGTTCGTACCACGGGAACCGCCTCCCCTTTTAGGAGGAGGTCCGTCTTGATATTGGTCTGCCATGAGGTTAGTTTTTATATTAGTCTGAAAGGCATGCTTCCCTTTAGTTTCGGGAAGAGGGCGCTGGCCAGAGTAATTCGTGTAATTTAAGTACCTGTGTTGCTTCTGCTACATCGTGTACCCGTAAAACGGATGCACCTTGTTGAAGTGCATACAAATGTAAAGCTGAAGTTGCACTAAGGCTTTCTGAAGCCGAAATCCCCAAAGGCCTCCAGATGGATGACTTACGACTGATACCAACAAAAACAGGCACGCCAAGTTGTTTGAAGACGGGTAGGTTTCGAAGGATTTCGTAATTCTGGGCTACTGATTTTCCAAAACCCCAGCCAGGATCAACAAGAATGTCATTGACTCCTGCTTCCCGTAGGGTGATCAGTCGTTCGGCCAGGAAATCAAATATTGCGGTGATGATATTGTCTCCATAGCTTTTGGTAAAGGCTTGCATGTCAGATGGTTTACCAGGCATGTGCATCAATACATAAGGGACATTGAGCTCAGGCAAAACTTTAAACAACTCGGAGTCGAATTTTCCAGCTGAAATATCATTGATCATGGCTGCTCCGGCCTTTACGGCTGCTCTGGCAGTGGCGGCGTAAACGGTGTCTACACTTACGAAGCATGTAGGATGAGCGGCCACGATGGCTTCAATGATGGGTAAAACCCGATCGATCTCTTCGGTGCTGGTGATAAGTTTTGCTCCTGGCCTGCTGCTCATCCCTCCAACGTCAAGAAAAGTCGCCCCGGCTTGCAGCATTTCTCCAGCCTGATCTACCGCCTGCTGAACAGAAGACACCCGGCTGGCCGCATGGAAACTATCCGGTGTAGCGTTCAGGATGCCCATAACTAAAGGCTTTTGAACTACGAGAAGCCGGCCGTTACAATTGAGGGTGAAGGGTTGGAAATCCATGGGTGCGAAGTTAGGAACTGGAAGGCAGAGAATTAGAAAAGACCAAAAGTGATGCCTGAACCCTACTTCAAACCCATGCTTCAGTAAACGTCCCGTGTCTTAGTGTAAAAATAGCCCAAGCCTATACTGAAGATAAACCATGCGATACTGAGCAGCTCCAGGTTACTCACACCAGGGATAGGAAATGTTTGGTATTCAAACGGGAATGTCTCCAGTTCAGGTACGATAAGAACATAGGAATAGGGCAAGTACAATGCGAAGCTACTTCCCGTTGCAGCAAGTATGATGGCTAAGATAAACCCTAAAATTCCGACGCCCAGAGCTACAAGAATATTGCTAAACCAGTAACTTAGTAAGTTTTGAATCCCTAATACCCCAAGTCCGCATATCAGACTATGAAATAATATACCACTGACCTTAGTCCACTCCGGAGTAAAATAAGCAAAGCCAAATTCAGGGACCCAAAGGTCAACCAGGTATCCGGTTAAAACCAAACTGCCAAGCATTAGCAGTGATGTGCCCAGCATAAATAATAGTAGGAGGAAAATTTTACTGAAGTATTGTATTGATCGGGTAACCGGCTGTACAAAGAGCAGTTTCCAAGAATTTGCTTGCTGCTCAACATAGTAAACTGCGCTAACGAGTAGTATGATGAACGGATTGTAAAGCATCATGAGGTAGATGACCAAGCCACCGTGGTCGAGTCTGTCCCAAGGACCCTCTCCTAGTCTGATGCTAAAATGAGCATCCAGGACTAGCGCCAGGCCAGCAATGGCACAGGAAAAACCTACAATGGCGAGCGGAAGCAAGTAGGTATAGGTGCCCTTTAGTTTCAGTAGTTCCGCACTAATTACCTTGATCATTTTTTTGGGTTTTGGTGATTTGCATGAAAAGCTCTTCTAGTGGACTAGACAAGAGATTAGCCTCGTATACATCATGACCAGCATTGAGTAGGGTACGCAAAATACGAGGGGTGTCTTTCTCAGATTGGATAGTTAGACGCACCGATTTATCGTCTGGTTGAAGTATAGAATTGGGGAAATGATGCTTAACAAGGTGTGGGTTACTTACGCGAAGGTCGAGCTGTAAATTTTCCGATCGAATGCGCTGTAAGTCGTTTAAGCTACCCTCAAAGGCTAGTTTCCCTTGGCGTAGAATACCGACCTTGGTCGCAACCTTTTCTACTTCGCTCAATAAGTGACTGGATAGAAATATGGTAGTCCCTTCTTGTTGTAGCTGGAGCATTAGCTTTCTGATCTCTGAGATTCCAGAAGGATCGAGCCCATTCGTAGGCTCATCGAGAATAAGTAGCTCAGGTCGAGAGAGAATGGCAATGGCCAGGCCGAGCCGTTGCTTCATACCCGTTGAGAATTTATGAGTAGCGCGGTCTTTATGAGCTATAAGACCTACTCGTTCTAAAACTTCCGTCAATCGTTTCCCATCGTTTATGCCCTGGTACTTACCGATGAGGCGAAGATTATCGAGCGCGCTTAATTGTGGGTAAAAAGAGGGGGCTTCCACCAATGAACCAATTCTTTGATAAACTGATGGGACACAGGCGTGAAGCGGTTTGTCCCACAATAAGATTTTCCCCGCCTTGGGGCGAAGTAAACCAAGCAGTGTCCTGATGGTCGTACTCTTTCCTGCTCCATTAGGGCCAAGGAAACCATAAATAGAGGCCGCAGGAACCGAAAGGTTTAGCCCCTTTAAGACCGGTGTATCCTTACTATAACCAAACTGGAGATCGGTAATTTGAAGAGGATTCATAAGCTACTTACCTTTAATTTCTTCCGTGAGATTCTTGATGACCAAAATGGTTTTTTGGCTCACGCGTGCCCAACTTCCATCAGTACAGTTAACGGCGATGGTTAGGTTAAGCTCTGGGACATGAATGAGTCCGGTACCCCAGAGTCCACCATGTAGGTAAGTATCCATGCCAAAAACCTCCGAGCGCCATAGCCCCATCCGGTAGTCTTTGTATTGTTGATCTCCCTCTTTATCGTAGCTATCGGGTAATTGGGCCCTGCTCAACATTGTATTTAGCGTTTCTTTCTGCTGAAATATCTGATGATTGAACAGTGCGTGCATGAAGTGGGCGAGGTCAATGCAGTTAGAGACTAAGCCTCCACCACCGTAAAGGTCTACCGAGGGGTCCCATTGGGTGGCGTCATCTTTGCCCAGGTAACGGTGCACTACAGGTGGGTGGCCTGTTGGTGCTGGCTCCAGGCTCTCGAGCCAGGTACTTTCTAGTTTGAGTTTCTTAAAGTTGAGCAGTTGGCGAAGCCCCGCAGCGAGGGTGGTGTCGAGCGTTCGCTCAATTGCCTCACCCGCCAAGATGTACCCGGTGTCACTATAATGATAGGTAGTTCCAGGCTCGGCGGGGGTGCCGATATCCATCGCCAGGGCGAGTTGTTCAGTACGGGTCCAACGATGTTGTGGGTCTCGTCGTGCCAACTGTACGTAAGTAGGGCCGCTCATAGCGTAGTCGTAAAGCCCGCTGGTATGGTGAAGAACCTGCCTCCACGTAATGTTGTCTGGTAGATAGTTTCCCCGCCGTAGCAAACTATCGTGTTTCGCTGAAATATTAGTCGATATATGGTCATCAAGGCCTAGCTTTTCTTCTTCCTTAAGACGTAGTATTGAGGCGGCAACGAAGGTTTTAGTAATGCTGGCAATTCTAAACGGTTGTTCGGCGGCCAGACTGTCATCACGCTCTTGACTGTCGTACCCAGCAGCGCCGTTCCAGTGGAGGTCAAGGTCAGGAGCAATTACACACATACTGATGCCAGGGACGGATTCAAATGAATCGTCTATTGTTTCTTGAAGCATTGCTTGCAAAGTATTTGACAATTCGCTACGATCTGGCCGGGTAGAAATGGAATTAGAACATGAACTGCTAAAGGCAAAAATCAGTAGACCCCAAAAGAATTTACGCATAAGAACTGGTGGTTTATTCGCAAAATTATGGCAACTCTTTTGGTCTCGATAGTAAAAAATCGTCAAAAATTTTCAAACCAGTTCTAATGTTAAAGCTTCTATGCTGGTCGGTAAGGAAGAAGACCAGGGGTTGTTAACAACTGGGTCGGGGTGAACCCGGTAAAAGCCCGTACTTCCCTAATGAAGTGGCTTTGATCGAAGAACCCAAACTGGTCCACGTACTCACTCCAGTCAGCACTCCGAGTAGCGTATAGATGTTCAATTACGCCACGGAAACGATGGATGCGTTGATATTGCTTGGGCCTCAAGCCCGTATCTTGTTTGAAGTGACGTTCTAATGTGGAAACGGAGCAATTTGTCTGTTTACGTAGATCTTTCAGATCAAAATTCCTGGGTAATTCTTGGGCAAGGTGAGTAAGTAAACCACTACGTCCGGGTCGGTAATGACCGAGCAGCCAACCGTCAAGCTCGGCTGCCAGTTCTGTTGCTGAACAGTTCCGCAAGCGGCAAAGAAGGGTATGGTTGAAATCAGCAAATATTTCTTCCAACGGTTGAATGGGCCGTTGGATAAAAGTACTGGCGGGAACGCGTAAAAAAGGCATTACCGAAGAAAGCGCACGGGCTTGAAAAACAACAATTGCAAAACTCCGCAGTGCACTAAGGTCAAGATGTATATCGCCGTGTATAAATCCGAAGAGGGTGCTCTCTTGGGTAGACACCCGCTGCCCCTGGTAGCGGTAGGTTAGATGGCCTTCCAGAACTATGAACATCTCCGGTGTGATTCCGGGAAAGGCATACAACTGCTTTTGGGCATAAAACCAGTCCTCTACATCCCGCACGATCCAATAGTGATCAATGTGTTGTTGGAGATCGGTATGCGCGGGTATTAATTTCAAATTGAGTAAATTATCCTGGCTTAAACTAACCGCCGAGAGGTGTAAATGTAACGAACTGATTGTCTTCCTTATTCACCAATTTGGCGCTTTTCGACGAGTTAAGCTATAGTTTCGACTAGCAAAGTACAGATTGAAGTAATACTGATGGATGGCTTCTAATGCACTAATTTCTATCTTCGCCCTAACGTGTATACGGAACAAAACATTCGCGGCCTTGCCATTAACTTTCTGCGCCAGCATTATAAGCTGCGTCCACGCTCAGGAACGAGTGGAACACGTGTGGTGCACCGACCTCACTTTTATGAAGGCGTTACCATCGATGCACGGTTAGCTTATCAGAAACCAGACCTTAGTTGGTTTACCGCTACGGTAGAGGCCTCCAGCTTCGACAGCGCGCATGAAGTACTGTATCGGGTAAACTGGTTTCGGATCGGAGCACACGCTATGCTGTTCACTTTATTAGTGTTGTCAGGATATATGGCGCGAACGCAGGTGCAAGGAGAGTCACTTTGGGCGCAGTATGGCCGACCTGAAATCTATTTTTACCTGCTGGGGCTTTTCGTTGTTATCTGGGGAGCAAGTGCGGCACTTTTGAGTCAGCTTAAGTACTACCGTTATATCTATGCTATTGCTCAGTTTATCCGTTTTCACGCTGATGCGCAATGGGTAGCTTATGATAAAAAGATTTTCGAAGATGTACCTGGCCGCTACCAGCGGGAGCTTGAACGACAATGCCTGCGCTTTGGTTTTGGGTTAATGGAAATCCAGGAAAACAATAAGGTTCGCTGGGTAATAGAACCCAGTCATATCGACCAGTTCGAAGGATCACGTTCCAGACTTCCCGTTTGGCTGGCTGCTGCTGGGAAAGCGCCTCCATTATTGGCTGGTTTCCGAAATAAACTACCGCTGGGGTCTGGTACCAAAGAAGAGAACCCGCCCCCTATAAAGGCGGTTCCTACTGACGGGATGACGGATCCACTCTCTGTGGACTCCTATTTACCCATGCATCGGCGTAAAGATGATTATGCCGCTACAATTGTTCCCGCAAAGAAGGGGAGGAAACCATGGTTTAAGCAGCCCGCTCGGGCAAGCAAGCGCTTGCGCTGGAAAGTTCGTAATGCCATCAGGTCTTTGTACCCACGCGAGATTCGGAAACGGCCCGGTTACTATGAATTTCCCTGGGGCTTTGTAGCTGTATTTACGGCGGTACTAATTGGCTTCTGCACGCTGGTTTACCTGCAGTCTGAGTGGACCCCTGAGCGCCGCCCCGGACAGGTGGCTGCCGCCCCAGATCTGGAACCTCTTGAAACCGCTAAATCACCAGCAGACTCTGATGCCCGCCCGCAGGTTCGTGCCGGAGAGTACGATCATGAGCTTTCTGCAAAAACGGCATCAATTGTCAGAGATACAATGATTGAACAACAAGAGGAGGCAGTGATTGTACCTGCTAGTCCATCGGTGAATACCATTCATTATCTACGGTTTGATACCGCAGGTGTAATGGAGAGTAGTTTTGGCTGTGGCCCACTAGTTAGGGCAAATACTTCCGGCTACATCCTGGTTGAGGGGCGTTACCCGGAGTACGAAGTTGCGTTAGAACGGGCTACTTACCTTAACGGAGCATTCCGGATATCTTCCGCTTTGGTGCTGGTTGATTGCCTCAAGGAAGGTGCGCCAGGGTATCTTTTGTACGTAGGTCCTTTGCTAGGTACTGAAGCACAGGCAAACTTTAACTTGCGCCGCTTTAGGAACGAATTCGGCTTAGAGATAGAAGTGCTGGAGGTGGAATAAGGACAGCCTTTTTTAACGCTCAAAAAGTTCGCGAAGATTCTTGGCGTCGCTCGGTTTCATCCGCCCGGCAAGGACGAGACGAAGCTCTCGCCTGCGTAAGGCCGCCTCAAATCTTTGCTCCTCCATTTCGGTGAGGGGAACAATAGGAGGAACACGGACGGGAGAGCCATTGTCTTTATCAAGGCCAACGAAAGTAAAATAGGCACTGTGCGTTCTACGTGGGTTTTCGCCCTGCATGGTTGCAGCCGTTGCCTGGACGTAAACCTCGATACTTGTAGTGAAAGCACGAGTAACGGTCGCTTCCAGCGTAACCACCTCGCCGTTTTGAATGGGAGAACCAAAGGCGACATTGTCTACAGAAGCAGTAACGACCGGTTTAGCACAGTGTTTTCCCGCACAAATTGCGCAGGCAATATCCATCCAGCGAAGCATGTTTCCCCCCATCAAGTTGTTTTGGGGGTTGGTATCGTTGGGCATTACGAGCTCGGACATAATGGTCCGGGAGTCTTCTACTTTTTTTGCTGGCGGGGTTTGGCTTTCTGGCACAGATTGTGTTTTAGAGCGCACTTATATGCGGCGGTTATCGTGGGGTAAAAGCCTACTGGCCGATAATTGTTTAGCGAAGAACAATGCCCGGACGGTTCAGTACCGGTACGTTTTCCAGGCTGTCCGCATTGATTTGATTCGGGATGAAAACGAAGCGTTTGTCCAGCATTGCATCTTTGTGATTGAAGCTGATCCAGTATTCGTTTTTGATACTGAACAGTTCACGTTGAATGGGCTCAACTTTGAGGTGGTCGTCAGCACTGATGCGTTGATGAAAGTGGCGAAGAACCGTAGTAGTTTTATCCCGGCCTTCGATTTCACCGTAGCCCTGGCTGGTAATAAGTACATTCTCCATCGGAGCATTCCGCTGGTTTATGATGTAGATATCCCAAAGTTCTTCTTCGTGGCCGTTTTCGCGTGGAACTGCAGCAACGAGGACGTCGGTTACTTCTGGGACAATGATATCGTTTTTCATAAGACTTCAATTCAGGGAGTGTTTCCGAAATTGGTGGAGAGGGCACCAACTTGGTAGAGAGAAGGTAAATTCTGCTCTTGGGGGTTAATTCGCCGCGAAGATAGGGGTTTAGTAAGTACTTGTAAAGGGGTAAGGGGTTAAGAGAAAGTTACCGACACTACTTAGGGACGGGAAATAAATAAACCATGATTTTTGACCGCCTTATTTTGCGCCCACCGCACTTAAAAATTCTTTCCGTAGCTTAGGCTATGCAAAGAATTTTTCAAGCACGATGGTCACAAAAGCGTCAGGTCAAAAAACGCGTTTTATTTAATTCCCGTCCCTTAGAACAAGCTCATCTGAGGTGGGCCTTCCCAAATCTTTGGCCCTCGGGTAATAGGGAAACCATCGGCTTGAAGATGGCGGGCAAACCATGCGGAGGCATCTGGGGAGAGGATGTTGTCGGGCTGGTGAGGAAAGAAATAGGTTTCGGGTAGGTTCCATTCTTTCAGCTTGTCAGACCAGGCCGCAAGGCGGGTGAAGTCAGTGTCTCGTAAGCCATTGCCAACAAAGCGAACCATTGTTCGTGGCGCGGTGATATAGTTGTGGAGTACATCCCGGCGGCCGGCAACGTCGGTAATAACTGCAGCGATTTGGCGTGCCGCCAGCGCATCCATCAGCGCTTCGGTAGCAAAAGGATCGGCGAACCAACTTTTATGACGAACTTCAACGGCCAGCGGAAGAACAGTTGGCCACCGGTCGAGAAAAATCTTCAGGAGTTTTAGGCGGTCTGCACCGAAGTAGGGGGGGAGTTGGAGGAAAATGCAGCCCAACTTCTCGCGCAATCCATCCATGCTGCCGATGAACCGTTGAAGGGTACCTTCCGGCATGCCAAAGTCGTTGCGATGGCTAATTGTTTGGGGGACCTTGGGGCAGAAACGAAAATCATCCGAGACACTATTATACCACTTCTGTACCAACTCGGGTGTTGGGATACGGTAGTGGGTAGTGTTCAACTCAATGGTGTTAAACTGTTTGCCGTATTCCTTTAAATAATCGGTAGACTTGGTTTTATCCGGGTACCATTTACCAACCCACTCTTTCATGCTCCAACCAGTAGCTCCGATATAAATGTTTGGTTTGCCCTGATTGGTGCCTAGCTCGTATCTGTCAAGGCGGGGTGCATTGGCCAATGGCTCAACCGGGAAGTCAAAATTAACTTTGCTCAGGTCTTCTGCTTTTCCAAACTTCATATTGAACTGGTTTACCGCTTAAGGGCCAAGTTAAGAAAACACGCTTTACTTAATTCGCGTACCTAAATAGCGAAAACCAGCAACCGGCGAAAGATGTTCAACATCTTCGCAACGGTTACCGGTTTGTATGTCTGGTAAGTAAATCCTAAAGTAACCTGCGCTTCGGGGTGTTCATAGGTGTTGGAAAGAATGCTCCAACAAACCTCTCCACAAGAAATTTAGAGAGTAGCGCGATTATATCCGCAAAGATAGAAGGTTTAGTGGCAGTTCCGCTGCCATTCGTCACCTGAAATGACCGTTCCGTAAATAGGTTAGTGCATTTAACGGTGCCATTAACCAACATTGCATCCTGCGTCCGCGCCGCTTCTTAATTGAAGTCGGCCATGACCTTATACTTCGGATCTTCGTCGAGGTTCACTTCAATGATTTCGTCTGCTTTGTTGAGGCGCTTTCGGCAATCAGGACTGAGGTGGCGTAGGGTTACTTTCTTGCCCACCTTTGCGTAGCGCTCGGTCATACGGTTCAGGGCTTCGATGGCAGACATATCCGCTACGCGGCTCTCCATAAAGTCAATGATGATTTCGTCGGGGTCGTTCAGGGGGTCGAACTTCTCACTGAAGGTCTGTACGGAACCGAAGAAGAGCGGGCCATAAATCTCGTAGTGTTTCACGCCGTTCTCATCGATGTGCTTACGGGCACGGATGCGCTTGGCGTTCTCGTAAGCGAAACGAAGAGCAGCGATGATGACGCCGGCCAGAACGGCCAGGGCAAGATCGAGAAAAACCGTAAGAAGAGTAACGAGGACAATTACAAAAAGATCCCATTTGGGCATCTTTCCAAAGGTGCGCAAAGATGACCATTCAAAAGTACCGATGGCCACCATGATCATGATTCCGGTAAGCGCTGCCATGGGCACCATCTCAATGTAGCTGGAGCCGAACATGATGAACATCAGTAGCATCACTGCCGCAACGATGCCGGAAAGACGAGCACGGGAGCCAGAGCTGATATTGATGAGACTCTGGCCGATCATGGCACAGCCGCCCATGCCGCCAGTGAAGCCACTGAGCATGTTTGCTGCACCCTGAGCTACTGCTTCTTTATTGCCTCGTCCACGCGTTTCCGTGATCTCATCAATGATGTTGAGGGTCAGGAGACTTTCGATCAGGCCAACACCCGCAACAATAAGAGAGTAAGGGAGGATGGTTTTTAAAGTCTCCAACGTGAACGGGATCTGAGGAATAGATGGCCAGGGGAATCCGCCCTCAATAGAGGCAATATCGCCCACCGTTTTGGTGTCAAGCTTCATGAAGTATACCAGCGCAAAGACGATGATGATACTTGCGAGACCTGAAGGAACTGCTTTTGTGAGTTTGGGAAGCCCCCACATGATAAGCATAACCAGTAAGACGAGGCCTAGCATAAGGTACATATCATTACCAACGAGCCATTCTCCGGTTGCTGCGTCTTTAAATTGTTCCAATTGGGCAAGGAAAATGACAATTGCCAACCCGTTCACAAAGCCAAAAACTACGGAGTGTGGCACCAAACGCATTAGTTTTCCTAAGCGTAAAACTCCGGCCAGAACCTGAATCACACCAGCCAGGATAACGCAGGCGAAGACGTAGCCTGGCGCTTGTTCGGGACCAACGGAGACAACCAGACCGACGATCACGACCGCGACGGCTCCCGTTGCGCCCGAGATCATACCAGGGCGACCACCGAATACGGCGGTAACCAGGCCCATCACGAATGCAGCGTACAGACCAATCAATGGATCGAGGCCCGCAATGATGGCAAAGGCCACGGCTTCCGGAACCAGCGCCAGGGCGACGGTAAGGCCGGCAAGGATTTCCGTGCGGTAATTGACTTCCTGCTTGAAGTCGAAGAGGTTGAGATTGATGTTCATTCGGGAAGAATTCCGGGGATGGAGACGCACTTTTAGTCGGGGCAAGTGCGTATAATAACCTGATTTTCATGCTTTAAACCAGTAGCGGACCGATAGCGTGGGCACTACTTAGTTTAAATTGGGCGCAAAGGTAGTCATTTTCTTGGTTGGTAGCTTCGGGAATTCTGTTCTTTGAAAGTTTGATTGGCTTGGTGGCTGGGCCTTGATAAAGTAGAGGGCGCAAGCGCGCAGGTGCAATGATAGTTTTAGGAGGATAGTTTTAACCAGCCGGTTGATCGACTGTGCGAGGTGTTTTGTTCGTAACTTTGATCATCACCATCTAAAAATTGCTCTTTTGAAAAGCACCTTATTAAGAAAACAATTTTTCACCTTGAGATTATTACTTCCTCTTTTAGTTCTTGGGTTTTTAATTGTGTCTGCGTCAGTTTCTGCTCAAAAGGACCGGTTACTAGAAACGTACTCGGATGCGATCTGTGAAAAAGTGACTTCGGGAGCGTATCCGCTCTCAGGAGATATGGGAGCTCAGTTCCTTGTTCTAAGATTGGTATTGTCTGAGGCGAAGACTCGAAACCCTGAGCTTTTTAAAGGGGAAATTGAAGGAATGTTTCCGGGGCACGATTTTTTTGAAAGTAGTATTATTGGAAATGAATTGTGCGGCGAAATTATTCGAAAATGTCCGGAAGTTGGTGCAAAGATTGCAGTGTTGACGCGCAATGATCTTGAGAAAGAGACCTATGATAGTAAGGCCGGATTAATGACTTTTAAAAGAGAAATGAACAGATCCGAATGGCTAGACCTGATTAGTGCTGTGGGCAAGAAGAGTCTAAAAGCTATTGCAAAAGATAGAAAGCGAACATTGAAAGAAAGTGTTTTTTTTCACCTGGATCAGTCTAAAGGACGAGAACAATTCTATAATATCTCTACTAACGGAAGATTAGATTTTGTCGAAATATTTGTAGGTCTTGTTGCTGATAAGCATCCTGAGCTAGCAGCCCGTTACTATACGGAAAAGCAGCTGTATTCATTTGGTTTTAGTAGTGCGGCTGAGAAAAGAATGGAGCCAGTTGATGAGTTTATTGTTGAAGCCGTAAGTACGGGCTTACGGAATCAGTCGGAGACTATTTATGGCCCTTGCAGCGAAATAGTGAAAGAGGTTTTTGGAGGCCTCATTACAAAAGAAAGCATTGGTGAGTTGAGCGAAAAACTGAGGCTTAGTTTTACCCTGGATGAAATGGCACTGCGTGAATATCTAAGCTTTAAAGCCCCCGAAATAATAGCTTACTACGGCAGTAATATGGGGAGAGAAAAGGGTTTCTTGCAGCCATATGTTATTCAACGAAAACTAAGTTTTGGGCCTCCCGTCTCAAAAGGACAAGTAGGAGTGGTGAATACACTTGCCAATAACTACTGCACTCACTTAGCTTCAAGAAGCAGCCGAAGAGTAAGTGAAAAACAGTACATAAAACAAGTTTGGAGTAAAATCGCAGCGGCTTTTCCCGTAAGAGCTAGAAATGATCGAGAAACATTTGAAAACAGTATATCCGACCTGCTTCCTTCAAGTTTGAGCTCATGCAATTAAAAGGGCATTCCTGGCAATGGCAATGCGACTTCTGCTCACGTGCTACAGCTCCCCACTAAAAACCCGCACCGCCGGCCCCTCCAACCAAAGCGAAGTATACCGCTCATCATGAAGCACGCCCCGCACAGCCAGGTGTCCTCCTTTTGCTTTGACCGGAATATGAAAAGGACCGTCGGCCATCCCGGAACGACGAACTGCCGCGATGGCGGCAGCGGTAACACCGGTACCGCAAGCAAGAGTCTCGTCTTCCACGCCGCGTTCGTAGGTGGCAATGCTTAGTTCACCGCCGTCCGAACTAACGAAGTTGACGTTGATGCCTTTTTCTGCGTAAGTCCCTGAGTTGCGGATGGCCCGGCCTTCCTTAAAGACATCGACCGTATTACTGTCGTCGACAAAACTAATGTAATGCGGAGAACCGGTATCGAGAACGAAAACCTTTCCGGGCTCCGGCTCACTGATGCTCTCTACGTCGAGCATCTCGAGTGATACCCAGCCGTTGTCGAGCAATGTTGCCCGGTGGGGGCCGTCTACAGCAAGAAAGTTGTACTCTTCCCGAACAATGCCAAGATCCCACGCGAAGCGCACGATGCATCGCCCACCGTTGCCGCACATACTACTGGGCGCGCCGTCAGCATTGTAATAGATCATCTCGAAGTCGTACTTCGGGTGCTTCCGGAGCAGCATCAACCCATCGGCCCCAATACCGAAGCGGCGGTGACACCAGCGAGCGATGGTGGGCTGGTCAAACTGTTCGTGGAGGTTTCCGACCCGGTCGTCCAGGAGGATGAAATCGTTTCCGGCGCCGTGGTATTTGTGGAAGGTCATGGTTTAGTAGGTAGTTGGTAGAAGGTAGTGGGGTAGTGCTGCCGCTGTTGCCACTTCCGGCGCTACGCTTGTTCGCCTTGGGGTAGCAAGCATAGCGCGGCGAACGGTGCTTGAGGTGGCTAAATCATGTATCGAGAATCACCTATCGAGAATCGAGAATCCTTCGGGCGAGCAAGCGTAGCGCGGCGAATGTTGTTTGCGTTAGCACTACCTACTACCTTCTATCTACTGTAAGTTAAGTGTGTCTAATTCTTCAGCCTTCGCCTTGGCCCGGTCTGCCGCGCCGGGAGGCGCGAAGCGGTCTTTCTGTGCTTCGAGTGGGTCGTCGAAGCCTACGGGTACATCCATAGTATAATGGCGGTAGGCGGCCAGGGCGCAGAAGGCGAGGATGAGGACGAGTCCGTACATACTGAGCCTCCAGCCGAAAATATTACCGACGTAGTCTCCGTCGTAGGGGTCGCGTTTTTCATCCATAGTCTTGGGGTAGTTGACAAAGGTAAGATTTACCTTAGCATCGACCACAAGGTCGATGCTAAGGTTACAACAACTACCAGTCTCTCATCGTTTACCTCCTTTGCCTATGAAGCCTACCGACTTACTGATATTAACGTGCTGTTGCATTCTCTCCGCGCTACTAGCACTTGCTGGCGGGTACTTTTTCCTTGCACCTGCGTCCGCGCCGGCAAATGCAACTGCAGAACTGAAGGTAAATCCCAGGATGGAAGATTTGCGTTTGCGCACCTTTGCCAGCAGTGCCCCCACCGATTTTATTACTGCTGCTGATCAGGTAACCCCTGCGGTAGTTTTCATTCGCTGCTACGGCCAACGGACGAGCGCTTTTGAAACGAATGTGGAAAGTAGCACTACGGGCTCCGGCGTCATCATCGGTGAAGACGGCCTGATTGCTACTAATAATCACGTTATCCGTGGAGCTGAGCGTATCCGGGTACTGCTGGAAGATAAGCGGGAATTTGATGCAGACGTCATCGGAGTAGACGAAAGTACAGACCTTGCCCTACTTCGTGTGCAACCCAACGGGAAACTACCGCGCCTAAATTTTGGCAATTCAGATAGCTTGCAGGTAGGAGAGTGGGTGCTCGCAGTTGGCAATCCTTTTAGCCTCAATTCTACCGTTACCGCGGGCATTGTTTCGGCTAAAGGGCGCAGCATTGATGTGCTTGAAGCCAACGATCGGATCGAAAGTTTCATCCAGACTGATGCTGCTGTTAATCCGGGGAACTCCGGTGGGGCCCTCGTCAATACCAACGGCGAGCTGATTGGTATAAATACAGCCATCCTAACCAATAGCGGCCGACATGAAGGCTTTGCTTTCGCCATTCCTGGTAACCTGGCGAGCCGAGTACTGGCGGATTTGGAGCGATTTGGTGAAGTAAAGCGCGCGCATCTTGGGGTCTATATCCAGGCGGTTAATGATGCTCAGGCAAAGAGTCTTGGTTTGCAGTCTGCCAGCGGCGTCCTCATCACCAACTTAACACCCAATGGTGCCGCGCTCCGCGCTGGCCTCGAGGTTGGTGACGTCATGACAGCCCTAAACGGTGTAGCTATCAGCTCCGCTCCTGAAATGCAGGAGCAACTCAGCCGTTACCGGCCCGGCCAGAAGATTCGAATCGGTTATATTCGCAACGGACGTAAGCGATCAACTACCGCAAAACTGCGGGATAAAGAGAACAAGACAAAAGCACTCGTTAGCCACCAGGAAGAAGATATCTTACATCACCTTGGTTTTGAAGTGCGGGCCCTCAACGGTGAGGAAGAAAAGTCATTCCCTAAAGGTGGAGTTAATGTATTGGCCATCTTCCGAGATAGCCCAGTTGAGGCTACAAATATGAATGTGGGCTTCGTCATCACGGCCATCAACCAGGAGCCAGTCACTTCGGTTCAGGACTTCATGCGGCTAATTGGCCAGGAGGGAGAACTGCTTTTTAAGGGACAGTACCTGGGGTATGAAGGGGATTACTTCTACCGGGTAGAATAGGCGGATAAAGAGATTAAAGGAGAAAGGGAAAAGGGAGGAAGGCCTAAACTTTTATTCTATTCCACCCTTCTTTCTTCATGGGGTTACCCTGTTCCCTTACTCCTTTACTCCCTTACTCCCTTACTCCCTTACTCATGCCCGAATTACCCGAAGTCCATAATTTTAAGCAATACTTTGATGCCGCCGCCATTGGCCAGACCGTTGCCCATATGGACATCCATGATGACCGGATCATCCGCAATATGAGCGGTCCGGTATTTGCTGATGCGATGAAAGGGCGAAAAATCACCGGTTCCATCCGCAGGGGGAAATATCTATTTACCCAATTGGATAACGATCATGACGTATTGCTTCATTTCGGAATGACGGGAGACCTGAACCTTTATCAGGAACCGGAAGACCGGGGGCGGTTTGAGAAATTTGCCTTTCACTTTACGGATGGCAACATCCTTGGTTTTGAGGATTCCCGCTTGTTCGCCCGCATCCTTTACCTCGAAGACCGGGAAGCCTACATCCTGGAAAAGAAATTGGGCCCGGATGCCCTCGACCTCGAACTAGACTATTTCCTGGGAAAGATAAAAGGCCGAAAAACGACCTTGAAGGGCGCTTTGCTGAATCAAACGATCGTTGCGGGATTGGGCAACCTTTATGTTGATGACCTTTGCTACCGGCTACGGCTCCACCCCGCTGTTCGTGTGATAGATCTTACCGAGGAGCAACTCTCGGCGGTATATCATAAGATCGTGGAAATGATGACTTTCGCTACCGAGAATGCACCTTATTACCGGGATTATCCGGAGAAATGGTTCTGGCATACCTGGCGGAAAGAAGGAGAAGCTGACCCTGAAGGAGAGGGGGAAGTAAAGGTGATTAAGGTTGCTGGGCGGACTACTTATTTTGTGGAGGGGCGGCAGGTGTTGGAGTCCAATGCCGGATAAATGCGTCTGTCCGGCGAAGGGTCGCCGGACTTATCCGTTAAACATACTGAACTCCTTCTCTGTCACCCGATAGGCCACGCACTCCTCAATCTTGGGAAAGTCTCCCAATCCAGGATGTTTAAAGGTGCTGTGCTCTGTCATCCCGATCTTTCGCATTACGGCTTGAGAGGGAAGATTGATGACTGGCGTATCGGCATAAATAGCCTCCAGGCCTAGTTCGTTAAAGCCAAAATCAAGGCAAGCACGGGCACCTTCGGGGGCGAGACCTTTGCCCCATTGATCAGGGTGCAGCCGCCAACCAATTTCTACACAGGGGGCGAAGTCAACCTCCATGTCTAAGTACGAAAGGCCGATAAAACCGATAACCTGTTGGGTTTGCCTTAGCTCAGCGGCGAAGAAGCAATAGCCACGCTCTTTCTGTTGAAAATGTTGACGGCCCATGAAGGCTTTGGTTTGCTCCTCGGTAGCTACGGCAGGGAAGTAACGCATGACTTCAGGGTTGCTGCTTACCGCGTGCATGGCGGCGAGGTCCGTCTTTTGCCAGGGGCGGAGTGTTAGTCGTTCGGTGATGAGCATGGTTTGGGGCGAGAAGATTTATTTGGGCGCGATCGCAGGTGCAAGGTAAGGTTTCAAAAGGGTAGAGGACACTGTACTA
>CAYPIM010000082.1:0-23953 GCA_964410795.1 uncultured Lewinella sp.
AAAAACCGCCGACTCCCTTTATTAGGAACCGGCGGTAATTGACCGAAGTCATTAAGGTATTATCTCAGGATGGTAATGTTACCCTGCTTGATGAATGGTTCGCCCGCTGGGCAAACAAGACGAAGCCAGTAACCATAAACATCAGGTTCAAGATCGTCACCTTCCTGGGTTCCGTCCCAACTCTCGTTGATGTCAGTTGAGTTATACACTTCCTGGCCCCAACGGTTATAGATAATCCAGCGGAATTCAGTGATATCGTCGGCAAAGTTCGTCCGTACCTGCATCACATCGTTGCTAGCGTCTCCGTTCGGGGTAAAAGCATTCGGAATGAAGATTTTCTGTTCATCACAGAGGGGGTCTTCCACCCTTAAGGTAATCGGGATGATAACAGAACAACCATTCTGGGTTACCTCAACTTCGTAAGTAAACTCACCGGCCTGGTCGGGCATAACGGTTACTGTCTGTCCGGTAGTAGGCGTAATGGACCCGTTGCCCCCCATCCACTCGTAGGTGCAGCCCTCGCACTCTCCAAGAACAGTAAGCTCAGAATCTCCACTAAGGAAAATTTCATCAGGTTCTGCAATACCCGTTAGGTCGCTAATATCTATGAAGTTGATGTTTACATTCTGTGTAGTACTACAGCCTGTAGCCGGATCGATGGCCGTGACCGTAACCACTGCACTTGAATTACCAACGAAGACCGGGTCTCCTGGGTCAGAGTCGTCAATCAGATCAGCTGGTTCATAAGTGTACTGTAGGGTACCAACTACTCCGCCCGGAGCAAAGATGGATGTCCGTTCTCCGGCACAAGCCTCTACATTTTCCAGTGGAAGACCAGAAGTAATATCAGAGACCGTAACCGTTACAGGAACAACCTGGGAACAGCCGGTAGTCGGATCAGTAGCTTCACCGAAGACGGTATAGGTCTGTCCTACTTCCGATGCTTCAACAACGAACGTTGTCCCCATACCAACTTGGTTGGTGAGTTCGGCGTCATCGTACCAAATAATTTCTGCGTTTTCGTTAACCGA
The DNA here is from genome assembly GCA_964410795.1 of uncultured Lewinella sp. GTDB lineage: Bacteria > Bacteroidota > Bacteroidia > Chitinophagales > Saprospiraceae > Neolewinella. The sequence goes on from CAYPIM010000082.1 coordinate 1,032, forward strand.
AGACCCTCCGACAGTAATGTTCGCGGGTTCACAGATGACGGTATCCGTTGGGCTGGCAATGAAGCTAATTTCTGGAGCAACATCAACGGCTACCATTTGTGTTTCCGTACATCCGGTAGCGGGGTCCGTGATGGTCACCATCAGGGTTCCGTCTTCGTTGAACGTTCCGACTGGGTTAGCTGGATCCGTCAGATCAAGGTTATCGTCTGGCGTCCATTCGTAGACATAACCATCAACCGCAGCTCCTCCCTCAATGGTGAACCCTTCTTCAAAACAAGGCTCGATAACATCAGGGAATTGGTTGGGCGTGAAGGGGGTTGAGGTAACCGTAACCATAAGCATGGTATCACAACCAAATTGGTTGGTAACCGTAAGGAATACATCAACACTACCTTCAGCCGGAGAAGTGATGTTAACCGTCTGATTAATCAGCGAACCGGTTATGATCGCATTGGCACCCCATGCATACGTCAGGGTATCAGAAGGATCGAAGTTGATCACCGACAGGGTTGTATCCGTTGAGGAGCAGAAGTTAAGCCCATCGGCACCAACATCAATACCAGCATCCACCTGAGTATTAATGATGACTACAGTATCTCTTTCGATACAACCAAACTCATTAACCGCAGTAACAACAACGGTATCGCGGCCATTGGGGCTAACGGTAAATGTTCCTCCCATTCCTAAGACGTTGCCGTCCAGGTCAGTGTAAGTAACGTCAGCGTCGTCGTTAGTAGTCAGGTCAACAGTCAGGTCTACCGGAACACCACAGGTTTGTAGTGAAGGTAGTTCAATTACACCTCCGCCACCGTTGCCTCCATCACCACTGTTTAGGGGACCGTCGGGACCGCTAATCACCAAGCCGATGCTGTCGGCAATGACGACCTCTACTGTATCAGTATTAGAACAATTGAAATCTGCTGAGGTCGCTGTAACGGTTACTATATAGGTTCCAGCTGCGCTAGTGCTTGGGTTAGCACTTGTCGGGTCAAACCCATTAGCTGGAGACCAGTTATAGGTAAGGGTTTCATCGGCACCAGGGTTTAGTGCTGCTGATTCTCCTGGACAGATGATGATTTCCTCTACGAGGCTCACTTCCGCCAGGTTCACCGTAAAGCTGGTATCAATATCAGACAAACAACCATCAGCAGAGGTAACACTAAGGGTAGCGGTTACCGTTCCTGATTCAGAGATGGTAACGGATGGGTTCTGGCTATCACTACTTGTAGGTGTAACGCCGGTGAAAGTCCATTCATAATCCAGCCCAGCTCCGGTAGCATTGGTGCTGGCATCCATGAAATTCAGCATTGCTGAACCATTATCACACCCATCTAGGCTAACGGTCAAGTCAGCTGCCAGGACCAATGGGAAGGTTGTCACTTCCTGGGTCACGCTGGTTACACAGTTTTGATCGTAGATCAAATCCAGCGTAACGGTATAGGTGCCGGGGCTGTCATAAACATGGACGGGGTTCGGGTCCATTGAGGTATCGCCATCACCAAAATCATAAACATACCCGAATGAAACGGTACTGGTATTGGTGAAGGTCACGGTAGACCCATCACAATCAACCATTGAAGTGAATGACAATTCACCCATATCGTCAATTACGATGATTTGAACATCCTCCATGACGGAACAATTGTACTGGTTCGTTACGGTAACGGTAGCAGCATAATCTCCCGGATCCCCTACGAAAGTGGGATTGGCAGAAGTTATAGTAGTAGGATCAAACAATTCTGCTGGCGCCCAAAGATAGGTCAGCATGTCGTTCGCATCGAGGTTGGTTACAGCTAGATTTACACCATCACTCAAGCAGCTCAGAACCGTGTCTGGAACCGAAACATTAACGGGGCCACCGCTAACTGTAAATGTGATACTATCCGTGCAATTTTGCGCATCGGTTGCTACTAGTAAGTAATCGGTCTCTCCGCTAACGTCAAGGGTAAACGTATTCCCAGCACCGATTTGATTCCCGGCTGGATCAAAAAGAACTACCTCAGCATCCACATCCGTGGTCGCAGTAATAGTTGTTGTAGGGTCACAAATTGGTCCGCCACCAACAACCTGAAGGTTGATATCGGGGCTGACATCGACCGTAATTTCCTCTGTAGTTGAGCAAGTAAAACCTGCACTATTTTCGTTCGTGATAACCACGGAATAAGTAGTTGTCACCGTAGGATTAAATGTTGGCTGATTGGAGGTGATGTCATCTATTCCTTCAGCGGGGCTCCAAACGTAACTATAGTCAGAATTTCCGGCTACTGAGGGAGAGAATGAGTCGCCAAAACATATACTTGCGTTATCAGGGAACAAGTTCTCATCGACCGCCGCACCGCTTACGGTGACGGTAACACTGTCGGTGCAGCCTTGAGGATCGGTTGCTACCATAAGGTAGTCAGCAGCAACCTCGGTAACTGGAATTACCGATGATGTACTAATTGAATTGCCTTCGGGGTCAAACAGTTCAAAATTCACCCCTGCGGTAGTTGAAGAAGCTAAAATAACTGTAGTAGCATCACAAGTAGGAAATTCGTTAGCTATTTGAAGGTTAAGATCCGGCGCTACGTTGATCGTAACTTCTTCGACTGCAGAACATCCTAGTCCATCAATCCCGTTATCTATTCTGGTGACTGTATAAGTCGTTGTCTCTGTGGGGTTGAATGTAGGCTGATTGGAATTTACATCATCAATCCCGGTGTTGGGGCTCCAGACGTATTCATAGGTAGGGTTACCAGCTTCCGGGAGGGTAACTGATTCCCCAAAACAAACGTTAAGACCTGAAGGAAACGGGTTTTCGTCAAATTCTGAAATAGTGACATCAACACACGTTCGGTTATCGCATCCTGAAGGGTCAAAGATCGTAACACAGTAAGTTCCTGCTTGCGATATTGTTACTGTATCGGTAGTTTCTCCATCAACTCCTGGTCCTTCCCACAGGTAAGCAGGTGTTCCTACTACCCCGTTATCAACAGCTGTAAACAGAGAGGTCTCCCCATTACACAAACTTGTGGCACCAACGATGTTGGCGTTTACAACCGGTACTCTGGCTTTGAAATCGGACTGGCTGCTCGCAAACCAGTACGTATTGAGTGTGCTTTTATCACCGTAGCCTATAGTCTCGTCGTCGTCAAATGTGTTACAAGTACCACCGGGGTTCAGCGCAAAGTTGTTCCAGGTACGGCATCCGTCTCCACAATCACAGCCATCACGACCATCCTTTGAAGCTCCTGTTCCAGGGTCTTCGGGGATATTACGATCATCATAGAAAAGACGATTAGAGGTAAGTTGCCCCTGGTTACAAGTAGGCCGAATAGTCTCTACACAGAAGCCATTCTTAAGAAACTCGACATCGTAAGCCGAATAGTGCTGTATACCCTGGGCGTAGTTAATAATTACATCAACGGTATCCGTAAAATTCACAGCCGTACTATCAGCGAGTAAGCCATCCCATGGTATACAAGCCGTCAGGCTGTCCGCAGGAAAATCATAGACGAGAGCGACATCCATGCCGTTATCATCAAGTGTTCCGTTGCCGTCAAAGTCAAGGATTATCTCTACCTGGCCTTGCCGGGTTACTTCGACTTCAAGACAGTAAGAATTATCACCACCACAGACGAAGGTGTCTTCAGCAGTTACTTCACCACAAATTCCGTCAGGAAAAATCTCAACGTCAGGTAATGACAGGAAAATGCGGTGCTGGCGAGCAGTAGCTGTCTGGTTTATGTTCGCAACTGATTTACGGTCTTCAGCCAGGTTGCCCGTCGTTCCCGGGCCCGTTTCATTGAAGGCAAAAGTAAAGGAAAGCCCCTGAAAGCCTGAGTCTTGAAAATCAATTTTAGAAACGAACCCATCTTCGGTGTAACTGAAGAGTGTTCCGTTAAACTCACGGTCCCAAACACAATCTGGAGGGGTTATCCCGGTTACTTGAGGCGTACGAAAAGCCCACCCCCGAGACCAAACACGCCCTTCACGAACAGCTCCGTCTCGAACAACCGTAAAATCCCAGAAGGGGATATTTACCCGACGGCTACTAACGTTTGCATCGTCGAACTCGATGTAGTAATCCCCCGCTGCTCCGGGACGGAATACGTACATAGAATCCCCACTAACTGTCTGATCTGTAGAATACTCGAGGTATTCAGCTTCTGCGTAGTTATTTATGTTGGCGTTCAGATTAGTAACCGTAAACGGACCGTGAACAATAGGATCAGGCCCATCAGGGTTATCCTGTCTGATCTGAAACCTATATCTTCCTCTGGTGGTATTGGTAAATGGCTCACCGTCGTTATTATACCCGATGGCGAGGCCGAGGTAGAGTACTTCGTCTGCATTACCAAATGAGACATATAGCCTACCTTCTGATTCTACATTAAAATCAGCAAAATTATTAAAACCAACGCGGCCGGTCTCCAGCATTACAGGGGCATCCGCTGCTGTTGGAGCAATGTCTTTTATACCAGCAGCCATCAAGGAGTTGGCAGCAAACAAGCCGAGCAATAGGATTAACCAACCACCGACGAAGCGGGATGTAAATATGTTCTGAGATAAATTCACGGTTACAATACTTTAAAGTGTACGCTGGTGATGGTTTACTTTTTCTTGGAGGAAATACCGTTCCGCAAGACTACACGGCGTTCCAAAGAAGCGATGGTGGAGTAAATCGACTCGCGCTCACGGTTGATTAGTTCGTATATTTTGTCCAGGTTAGCGGTAGTCTCTCCAAGGGCAGCTTCGGAGAAAGAAAGCTGCTTTCCTTCGATATACTTAGCCATTACGCCTTCACGGTAATCTCGGAAGAAATGTTTCAACGACATGTTACGACGAGAGCTGAGGCGACGGTTGTACTCCGTTGGTGCTCGGGGGCTAGCGTAGCCCTGAAGCTCTACGGTAAAGGAACCTCCATTTTCTAGATGGAGGATAAGCGCATCAGAGAATCGGCGCAGCTGCTCCCAACCAGCTTCAACTTCCTGATCAAAGAACTGATCGATGTCTCCCCTGGTCAAGAAGCCTGTTTCATCATCCATTCCTTCGCTTGATTCCTTTTTAAAGGCTTCACGGCGTTTGGCGTATGGCGCATAGGTTTCCTGGTAATTCAGCTCAGTACGCGTGCTGTAAGAGTCGGGGTCGGGGTGGTCATTATCAAAGTAGACTTCAAAGGGAAGAAAGTCGTTCAGATCGTTGCTAAAGAGTGGCACGTAGTAGACCAGCTTTCCCTCACCATCGATCAAATCTTGCTCAGAAAACCGTAGTGTATCTGTACGTGGGAAATATCCTGCGCGCTTCGTATCCAGGATGAATGGTTCGTTCAGGTTTACGGTGTAATAAAAGTCATTACCCGTAGGGTTGGTAGACTCTGAAACTAGTTTTCCACTAGCACGTACTAACTTCAAAGTGGCGTTAGAAAGCGGTTCGTCTGTTCGGCCATCGATTACGTAAACCTCAAGTGATTGCCCGAGGTAAAGGTCTCTACGGATAGTAGTCCCTCCATCATTGGAATCATATTCTCTAAGGTCAACGTTGGCTTCAGCTTTACCAAATCCAGGTCGGGTAGTTTCGAGCTTATAACGCTTACCAATCTCTAACTCATAGTGTGAGTCGTTTGCCGAAGGGTTCGTTATTTCCTCCATCAATGTCAGGGAGCCATCTTCGGCTACTTCAAAAAGCTTTACCGTTACTCCAGCAAGTTCGGTATCATCTGCATTATTAAAGGTAAATACGTCGAGATTCACTTTAGGGTTCAGCTCCAGTACACGTTCAATAAATGGGAGATCGATTAGCTCTGGACTTGAAAGGTCAAACTCGTCTAAAACTGTAGTAAAATCATCTTTTTCCGCAACAAGTTGGTACTTCATTCCTGGCTCAACCTTAAAGTTGAATTCGTTGCCATCAAGATTAGTAACCTCCTCAATCAATTCAGGACCATTGGGGGTAATCTTGTATAGTTTTACCGTTACCCCAGCTAGTGCATCTTTGTTAAGCTTATTAAGGGTTATGGCTTGTAAATCTATTCGATTATCAGGTGTAAATTCGTAGAGATCATAGCAACATACATCCCGGGCATCAGAATAAAACAAAGCCTCACCACTAGGGCGACGACTACCAACATAAGCTTGGTCGGGGTCATCAAAACGGGTGTAATAGGCTTCGTCAGCAGCAGAATTAACCGGAGCTCCCATATTAACAGGCCGGCGATATACTCCATTTATTAGGTAAGACTTATAAACGTCCATACCACCAAAAGTAAATCGACCATTAGTAGCAAAGTAGAGGGTGTTCCGTGGAGCATAAAAGAAGGGGGAGGCCTCGTCTCCAGCAGTATTAAGATCCGTCAGGTTAGTTGCACTACCGAGCGAACCATCTTTAGATAAAGATGCACGGTACAAATCCAAGCCTCCCTCGCCTCCTGGACGGTCCGAGGCGAAGTAAAGAAACTCTTCACCTGATTCATTATAACCAACGCTCGGCTGGGTAGTACTAAAGCCTGACTGGTTAATATTGGTTTTCTGAGGATTAGTCCAGTTTCCATCAGCGGAGACATCAGCGCTGTAGATGTCACAAATTAGCTCGTCATAGTTACGGAAATCACAAACCGAGTAGTACACTTTCGTCATTTCCTTGTTGAAGGCGGTATGCGCTACGTTCTTTCCAGGCAAATTTATATTGCTAGGTAGAGGTTCAGCAGTGGCTTCTCCCGTCTGTTTCATTATCCGGCTAAGGGTGCGTCTCGGCTTTAGGGAATCATTCTTATACTCGAAAGAGTTCGAGGAGAAATACCTGTTACTTCCTTTTCCTCTAACGAAATTAATGTCAGATTCGGTGGTGTTAATACCCTCCGGAAGGTGGTTCAACTGAATATCTTCTGCTCTCGTTAGGGCATCAATAGCCCAGTCAGCATCATTAATCTGAGCCAGTGCAATCGCACGATAAGCCTCCGGTGCCCGGGGCTGGTCATCCAAAAACTGCTGAAAATGAGCCACAGCCTGGTCGTAACGCCCCTGGCGGAATACTGCCTGCCCCATGTAATACTGGGAAAGGGGGTATTGATCAACAGCCGGCAGGCTCTGCAACTTGATCAGGTATTTTTCAGCTTCAGTATATGCCGTAGCCCGGTAGGCTGCGGTTCCAGCCTTATAATATGTTTCACCTATACGAGACTCATATGCAGAATCATCGTTCCAATCATCTTCAGCAGCGATTGCATACAAGCGGTAAGCATTGTAATGGTCGTCTCGCTGAGCTGCTTTATCCGCAGCAGCAATGTACCCTTCAAAGGATTGGTTCTGGGCAGAAAGATCTGGTAAAGCCAGAACGAATAGTGCAATTAGTATGTAGATTCTAGTCATCAGTTGTTGGGATTGGACGGGGGATTAAAGTAATGGGCAAACCTTAAATTCGGGAAGTGGTCTCACCTTACGGATAATATACCGAACGGATAATTCCATCCCTCCCCTGTTCTCTGTTGCAATGTCGAACTGGCTAGTATTGAAATCGTAGTTCAATCCGACCATGAGATTGTTGTAAGTAATTTCAAAAGTCGGCCAGTAAGCGTCCTGGATCTTATCCCGACGCAGACCCATACCTGCCATCAGACTAATTTGTTTATTAAGGGTATTCTTTACCCACACACGGCCTCCCAACATCATGACAAGTTCGTCATAAAAAGATCCTTGATTCTGGTAAGTGATACCTGCAACTGCATCAACAATTGGAAGAACCTGGAGAACGCCCGTCGCATAAGGAGAGAGCCGTCGTTCAAGAGGTACACTCTCATTATCATAAAAAGCCTGATCCGGAGCGGTAAGATGGTGTAAAGCAACACCTACATCTAGTTTGGTCCGACGATTATTGCGAATGACCAACTCATCCGTTTGCTTTGCCTGTAAGCGCAGGTTAATTCCTAAGCCAAAATCAGGAAAGATTTGACCGTCTTGGTCATAAAGCTCGCCTGTAGGCAGGGCACCATCAAATTCTCCTCTAATAGGATCAAACTGCGAGTTGTAGCGTAAGCCAGCATTGTCGAACCCTCTTTGGATAATTGCTGCTTTACCTCCAACGGAGACGATCACCTGGGGGGAAAAGACCTTAGTATAAGACAAGTTAAGATCAAGGTTAGCCCAAGTAAGCTTACTATCTCCAGCACGATCGTAATTGAAGGCTACACCGCCTGAGAAAAAACCATCATCGCTTGACACTTTAAGGAACTTCTTGTCTACCGCCAAGGTAACGGTCTTATAATCAACCGGGACATCTACCCACTGAGACTTATAATTGCCCATTGCTCGAATATCTCCTCGGAAGATCCCAGTCAAAGCCGGATTAAGATGGAGAGGCGCATTATAAAACTGCGAATAATGGAAATCTTGGGCAAAAGAGTTGCCGGTGAACAATGACATGGTCATTGCTACCAGTAGTAGGCGCAAGGTAGACATGGGCAGCTTTGAGAATTTATGAATGGTTTTGTTCATTTCAGACGAGGGATATAGAAATAGTCACAACTGGTGGTAAAAAATTCGATTTACAACGTTTGGTACTCTTGACAACGGGGCTCAACTGCCCTCTCTCCCATTATTCAGTCCGAATATGCTGCAATGTACAACGCTTTAAAGAAATATCCATAATACCGTTCCATTAAAATATACTACCGGTCCATAAAAAGTTAGACATTTCGACCTCATCATTGCGGTGGATAAGGATAAACGTACTATTTTGCGTGTAAATCAGTAATGGTTTTTAGTTTGACAGCTACTATAAACACCCATATTTCTTATTAACACCTTCGGATTTTTAGCGGTAATCGGTCCCCCCGGTTCCGTGAGGAAAAGGAGCATACTCCTTTCCTGTCTTTTTCTCTGTGTCATTCCATGTTGCTTTTTACTTGACCGGCCGTTGCACTAAGCGTGCATGCCGTACTCTTATTTTCTGGGATCTTTGAAACGGACTAACGTGAAATCTTTTCTACTACTCATATTCCTCTCTTTCTCTATAACTTGTGTTGCACAAGAATTATATGTCACACCAACTGGTGATGCATCAGCCAGTGGCAATTCTTGGAGTGAGGCATTGAGCCTTGAAGCTGCTATAGCCAAGGCTACTAGTGGGAGTCAGATATGGGTGATGCAAGGAACTTACAAGCCTAACGAAATTGCAGGACGTAAAGCATCTTTTGTTTTTCCAGCAGGCGTAGCCATATATGGCGGCTTTTCTGGGACCGAAACCAGCCTTACAGAGCGCCAAGTAGGTAATCCGACCATTCTTTCCGGTGAAATTGGCAAGCCTGAGTCAACTGCCGACAATGCTTATACTGTTGTCACACTAGAATCTGAAGGTAATCTCTTTACAACCCTTGATGGTTTTATGATCACTGGCGGCAACAGTCGGAACTTCCGCGAAGGGCTTACCAATGGAAATGCAGGTGGAGGCCTCTACATTATGGCTGGTGCTGAAACACTTTCTTCTCACATGATTTCTAACTGTGTCTTCGAAGGAAACATGGCACATAATGGCGGTGCAGTACTTGTTGACACAGGCCGCCCATCATTTGTAGGTTGTGTGTTCAAAAGCAATAAAGCTGACTTCAACGGAGGAGCTGTTTACAATAAAGGCATTGCTTCTTTAGCAAGCCCCATTTTCCGTGACTGTAGCTTCGAAGACAACAGCAGCAATTCTGGCGCAGGCATTACCAACAACGGCACCAACGGAGAAGCAAGCCCGCTTATCATTGGATGTGACTTCATAAACAACACCTCCCTGATGAATGGTGCAGCGATCTACAACATCTTCAATGATGATGGTGCTACGCAAACCATCATTGAGGATTGCTCCTTCGTTGGCAACGATTCTATCCTTGGCGATGACGTTTCGGATAACGGCATCTCGAAAGCCATTGCAGTAAAAGCAAAGAAGAACGGAGGCGGAAGTCTTCGCCCCACTACTGTTCGCAAATAAGAATTTCAGGTAAATAAGATATAAATCTCACGCTTTTTGAAGAGCCGGCAATTTTTGTCGGCTCTTTTTTTCGCCTGGTTCAGGCGGGTAGAGAAACTAACGTATGGGATAGTCTGGCACCTCAACTTACTATGCACCTGCGCACCTGCGCCCTTATTGCCTGCCTGAATGGTTTCGTGCCGCTTTAAGAGAAATTCACCATCCGTGTAATTACCTGCTTCTTCTGAGCAAGACATCTGCTACCGGAATCTTTACGGTTACTCGTGTACCAGCGGGAGTTCCATCATCGTGTAAGAGATCGTCAATACGTACACGATTATGAGGATCGTCGGTTAACAGTTCAAGACGTGACCGGGTTATCTCTGTACCACGCGACTGGTGGTAAGGGCGGGTAACATCATTTGCTTGCATCTCAGCGACCTTAGCCCGACCGATGCCATCATCGGTAACCGTAGCCAAGATGTTATCATCATCGTTAGGGATTGGGCGAAAGACAACACTGATGTGGCCCCGAGGCCTGGTACGCAAGCCGTGTTCGATAGCGTTCTCGACGTACGGCTGGAGAATCATGGTTGGAACACCAATGATATCTTCTTCGAGTTCACCAATAACTTCTACCAAATGAGTGAGCTTACCATCAAAGCGAAGGTGGCAATTGATGTCAAGATAATCCTTCAAAAACTCCATTTCATCTTCCAGGGTGATGTACTCCCGGTTGGTATACTCCAAACTCCGACGCATTAACATAGCAAATTTTGCAAGATACTTAGAGGCCGTACTCGCGTCATTCGTGGTGATAAAAGACTGGATGCTGTTAAGGGCATTGTAAAGAAAATGGGGATTCATCTGCGCACGCAACGCCCTAAGCTGAAGTTGGCTCGCTCTAAGGTGCAAGCTCTCTCTTTCTTTTTCTCTTGCTTCCGCTTCAAAACGAGCCGCAAATTCTTCCTGGCGCTTTGCATCCTGAAGTTCGTAGTGACGATCAAGGTAGTAATCCGCATTTCGCTGGTGATAATACGCGAGGTCATAGGCCTCAATTGCTGCGTAGGACTTGGCAAGTGTCTGGCAAAGTTCAGCTGCATGGCCATTAAGTGCCAGATTATCCGGATCCTGAGCTTGCTCTACAATTTCAAGGGTATCCTGTAGTTTTTGGATGGCGCCCGCATAATCCTCCTCGTCTAAGTAAAGTTGAGCTCGTGTGATCTCTATGGACACAAGGGTTTCCTTTTTGGGATGAGGGAGTTTCCGATAGATGGCTTCTGCTTCATTCAACAGCGGTTTTATTTCCGCGGGGGATTTTCCCATTTCATTAAGGTAGGTACCAAGATTAGTATATGCAGCCAGCATAGCCGCTTTACTACCATTGGCACCACTATCAATAATGGAACGAAAAATCGATTCCGCTTCTTCTCCGTGTTCTTCCACGTTTGCCAAGACATTAGCGAGGTTCAGTTTAATCCAGGGAATACGAGCACGCATGCCGATGGATTCACAACGGGCTATTGCAAGCCGAAAGGCATTAGCGGCTTTCTCTTCACTATCCGGGCGGGTCCAAAGGGTTCCAAGGCCTGTTTGAGCGAGTGTATAGAAGTAATGGTCTTTAGTGTTCAGTTCAAATGATTCTCCGCTCAGCATCCCGAGTGCTTCCAGGAACTTAGGGGTTGCCTTCGCAAATCCGTGATCGTGCAAATAGAAGTAACCAAGTCGACACAAGGCGCGCGCATGTAGGCGATCAGAAGAATATGATTCCAGTAACCGCAGGCTACGATCATAATATTCCCGAGCGAGATCCATCAGTTCCAAATTGACCAGTATGCCCAGGTAATCAAGATATACTTCAATCTTCTCAGCAATATCGCCATGCTCGTCTACTCGGGTAACGGCATGCTCAAAGGAGGCTAATGCCTTCTGATCATCATATTCCTGATTTTCCAGGTTTCCGAGGTGTAGCCAATAATGAAAGTCAGATTCACGCGAGGACGTTTCAATAAACAGTTCCTCCATATGGGTCAATAAAACCCTGGCTTGAGCCGGGCGCGTATATACATAATCGGCAATAAGCTCAGTAAGAAGCCTGATGCGGAGAAAGGGGTCGGTAGTGTTGGTTAGTCTATCTTCCAGCGCGGCAGTTGCCGAGGTGGCTGGTTTGGTTCCGGTCATGAGTTTAGCGTCCAGTATAGTGTGGTGATTAGGACGCAAACCTACTACAGATTATTGTGGCATAATGCCACCGCATACCCGGCGTAACCAGCTTCCACGACGCTTTTTACCGCCGACGACTTTATCCATGCTCTTACGGTCCAGAATTTTATCTTTCTGGTCTCGTTTGAGCTCTTCGATAGTTTTTTTCCCATTGTTCGACATAGAGAGATCCTTAAACACGTTTGAAAACATACCGCTGACCAGGCGGGGAATGCCGATCATGGTAATTATAATACCGCTCCAAAAATAGTACTAATTGTTGAAACATCCTAAAGAACGTCCTGAAGAACCCTAAGTTGTGTCATAAAAGCAGGTCTTCTTCGTCTACTTACTTCTATTTTCACATCATCATCCATGATCAGGTATCCTCCATCACCTTTTACGAATTTTTTCATATAATTCATATTGATGACGTGCCGTTTATGCACCCTGTAGAAGTTAAACGGGACAAGCATATCCTCGTAAGCTTTAATGGTTTTTGAGGCAGTAATACGATTCCCACCCTGAAGAAAGATGTGGGTATAATTATCTTCTGCCTCGAAGCGGACAATATCCCGAATTTTTACAAAATGAATACCATCCAGGGCAGCAATGGACATTTTCTCGAAAGAATTTGGGTGGCTGGTGAACTGCTGCATCACCTGTAGCCGCTCTTCCGTGCGCCCCTGCCGACGTGGCCGAACACGGGAAACTGCCTCTACAAGCTTATCGGGATCAATAGGCTTGAGGATATAGCCAATGCTCGAATATTCGCAGGCTTTCATCGCAAATTGATCGTATGCCGTAACAAAAATGACATCGAAAGCAATCTCCGGCAACTGGTTGAGCAGTTGAAAAACCTTTCCATCCTGTAGGTTAATATCCAAGAAAGCAATATCAGGCTTTATGTCATCCCGCTTAAATAGCGCAAGACCACTTTGGACCCCATCAGCATCACCAATAACCTCTACGTCTTCGCAATGCTCCGCCAAAAGGTGCTTTAGGTTGATGAGGCCGTTGCGCTCATCTTCAATTATCACGGCGTTAAGTAACATAAAGGCTTGTTTTATCGGATGTAATTGGGAGGAACAAATGTACTATTTTTATATTAGACAACGTACCCACTTAAAACCGTACCGCCTGACCTATCTTTGATCCAAAATTTTCCGTAAAGAAATGGCCAACCGCCGCACCCGCGACCGCGTACATGAAATCGTTTTTGAAGCCGACACTCCGACTGGGAAGTGGTTTGACATTAGCCTGCTGGTACTTATCGTACTTTCAGTAATCACGGTAATGCTCGAGAGTTCGGAAGATTGGTACAGCGAATATGGGCAGATATTCGACACAGTCGAATGGATTTTCACCATCATTTTTACGATAGAATACCTGATGCGACTGTGGGTAACCATCCGCCCATGGAAGTATGCGCTTAGCTTCTATGGCATCATTGACCTGATCGCAATTCTGCCGAGTTATCTTAGCTTTTTCCTGGTTGGATCACAGTACTTTGTCATCATCAGGATATTCCGCTTGTTACGGGTTTTCCGGATATTCAAACTGGGTAAATTCCTTACGGAGGGAGATCAGTTGCGCCGTGCGCTCATTGCCAGCCGAAATAAAATTATGGTCTTTCTCTTCACCGTAACCTTACTGGTTGTCATTATCGGTTCAGTTATGTACCTTATTGAAGGTGGAGAAAATGCAGGTTTTAGCTCTATTCCGCGCTCCGTGTACTGGGCTATTGTGACCCTCACAACGGTTGGCTATGGCGATATTACGCCCCAATCTTCAGTAGGCCAGTTCCTTTCCGCCGTTGTTATGATTCTCGGTTATGCAATAATCGCCGTACCAACTGGTATCGTCACGAACGAAATAATCGGCCAGAATAACGGTAGCAATTTCACCAACACCCAGGTCTGCCGCTACTGTACCCGTGAAGGGCACGCAGATGATGCGCTGTACTGCAAGTATTGTGGAGGGTTGTTGAATGAGGAGGAAAATGCATAATGTGGCTTGTTGGCGCGGCCGCAGGTGCAGGCAGTGTTTTTCTAAAAACGGCCGCTGCACCTGCGTACAGCGCCTCTTCATCTGATCCACTTACGGTATTCCCGATAAAACCCGCCCAACTATCTTTTTCAGGCTCTATCTTTGCCCGCTCAAAATTATAACCCCATGTTTCGCACCCACAACTGCGGTGAGCTTCGCCTCTCCGACGCCGGCAAAAAAGTATCAATTTCTGGTTGGGTCCAGATTGGCCGTGATTTCGGCGGCCTGACCTTCGTCGACCTTCGTGACCGCTACGGTATCACCCAGGTTGTTTTTGACCAGGATGACAACTCAGCGCTGGCCGACCAAGCCCGCAAACTTGGCCGGGAGTGGGTAATTCAGGTAAACGGTACCGTAAGGGAACGGACGAATAAAAACCCTAACCGCGCTACTGGTGACGTCGAGATCGTAGCTGATGAACTGATCGTGCTCAACAGTGCTAAAACGCCGCCCTTTACCATCGAAGACGAATCCGACGGCGGAGACGACTTGCGGATGCAGTACCGGTACCTTGACCTTCGTCGTGGCCCACTGCAGAAGAATATCATGTTCCGCTCTAAGCTAGCGCTGGCCGTACGTGCCTACCTCGGCGGTAAGGACTTCGTGGAGGTAGAAACCCCTTTCCTCATCAAATCCACGCCCGAAGGAGCACGAGATTTTGTGGTCCCCAGCCGCCTGAACGAAGGACAGTTCTACGCCCTTCCTCAGAGCCCACAAACCTTTAAGCAGTTGCTCATGGTAGCCGGCTATGATCGTTATTTCCAGATCGTGAAGTGCTTCCGCGACGAAGACCTTCGTGCCGACCGTCAACCAGAATTCACACAGATCGACTGCGAAATGGCCTTCGTAACGCAGGAACAGGTCCTCAACACCTTTGAAGGCCTTACCCGTCATGTATTCCAGGAGCTTAAGGGCGTAGAGCTCCCCGAGTTCCCCCGTATGCAGTACGACGATGCCATGCGCCTCTACGGCTCCGATAAGCCCGATCTGCGCTTCGGCATGCCGCTGGTTGAGCTCAATGAGGTAGCCCAAAACAAAGGCTTCGGTGTGTTTGACAGTGCTGAGCTGGTTGTCGGTATTTGCGTACCAGGCAAGGCAGATCTGACCAGAAAAAACCTCGACAACCTGACCAAATGGGTCAAGCGCCCACAGATCGGTGCCAAAGGTCTGGTGTACGTAAAGTGTAACGAAGACGGCAGCTTCAAGAGTTCCGTAGATAAATTCTTCGATCAGGAAGCTTTAGCAGCTTGGGGCGCAGCCGCAGGTGCAAAGCCGGGTGACCTCATGCTCGTTATCTCCGGAGACGATGAAAAGAGCCGCGGGCAACTGGGGAACCTTCGCCTGCACGTTGCTGCGGAGTACGACCTGATCCCCGAAGGAGCCTTTGCTCCTTTGTGGGTAGTAGATTTCCCACTCTTGGAGTGGGACGAAGAATCTGAGCGCTTCCACGCCATGCACCACCCCTTCACCAGCCCCAAGCGCGAAGAGGTAGAGCGGATGCTGAACGGTGACCACGAGACCATGAAATCCCTCAAAGCTGATGCTTACGATCTCGTGATCAATGGCGCAGAAATCGGCGGTGGCTCCGTCCGAATTTACGACCGGGCACTTCAAGAACGCAATTTCAAGCTCCTCGGATTCACAGAGGAAGAAGCAGAAGAACAGTTCGGCTTCCTGATGGGCGCTTTCGAGTACGGCGCGCCACCCCACGCCGGAATCGCCTTTGGCTTTGACCGCCTTTGTGCCGTAATGAATGGCCAGTCTTCGATCCGCGATTTCATCGCCTTCCCGAAGAATAACCAGGGTCGTGACGTAATGATCGATGCTCCGGCTAATATTGACGAGGCACAGTGCAAGGAGTTAAACCTGAAGGTTACGGTACC
Source organism: uncultured Lewinella sp. (assembly GCA_964410795.1). GTDB lineage: Bacteria > Bacteroidota > Bacteroidia > Chitinophagales > Saprospiraceae > Neolewinella. Next base: position 17,093 of record CAYPIM010000082.1, read on the forward strand.
AGCTAAGGTAGAATAAAGTACCTCCAATAAATCATTGAGCCATAGCGGTGATTAAATCATATGATTTAATCACCGCTTTTTTCTGCACACTACCGAAAGTTGTAAATGGAGTTTCTAATCTCTCCTTCTTTTTCAAGAATATTCTCATTTACGGCTCGCTTCAAGTCTCGGCTTGCGGTTGCGGGCGAAAGATTCTTATGGAACTGCAAATAATCTTTCCTACCAAATTTAGCTATCAAATCATAAACAGCGAGTGCGTTTTTGACTTCCAGAATTTCTCTAGGTGGTCCTAAAACCGGTTTCCCATCAATGATATCAGAAATTTGATCTTCGTTTAAGGTGTTTCCTTCAATAGCCAGACTAGACATTATCGTCTTTATCTTATTCTGCCTTCTTAATTTCAAGTTTCCAGTAAGTAGTAGATAACCCTGAATTTGACCGATCAACAATATAATTTCCCCGGCCATAGTAAACATAGCAGAAGTAAGGTTATATGGGGGCTTATAAGCCATTATAATATCATTTGATAGTACCAAAAGGTACAAAATACAGCTACGAGTTCAAATATAACATCAAATGATACTATCACCGTACAATAAACTGATACTATCTACCTTCGCGCTCCTTAACAAAAACTAAGCATGAACGTAAATCAGCTTCTGGCTAAGTTGCACGCCAATCTTCCCGCTGAGAACACTGGTATCGTGGCCAGTTATATTCCTGAATTGGCGCATATAAGCCCAGACAAGTTCGGCGTTCACGCCGTAACCGTTGATCAACGGGAGTTTTCCTTCGGGGATGCTACGGAGGGCTTCAGTATTCAGAGTATTGCCAAAGTATTGAGCCTCACCATGGCCTATCAACGGGAGAACAAGGAACTCTGGAACCGGGTAGACGTAGAGCCTTCGGGAACGCCCTTTAACTCCCTGATTCAGTTAGAAAGCGACCGCGGCATCCCGCGGAACCCAATGATGAACGCCGGAGCGTTAGTGATCTGCGACGTACTACTGGGCTACCTTGCTAAGCCGAAAAAAGAACTACTAGCTTTCGTTCAGTCCCTCTCCGGAGATGAGTCTATTGGGTACAACGAAAAGGTAGCGGCCTCAGAAAGAGAAACAAGCACCCGTAACCGTGCCCTGATCGAATTTATGCGCTCTTTCGGTAACATCCATAATAACACTGAGCGACTACTAGACTTTTACTGTTCATTGTGCTCTATTGAAATGAACTGCCAACAGCTTTCGCGCAGTTTCCTCTTTCTGGCAAACGAAGGTAGAAGCCCTTACACCGGAGAACGAATTGTAAGCACCGCCATGACGAAGCGGCTCAATGCCGTCATGCAACTCTGTGGGCTATACGATGAAGCAGGAGAATTTGCATTCCGAGTCGGACTACCCGGCAAAAGTGGTGTAGGAGGAGGGATCGTGGCCCTGAGGCCACGGGATTACTGCGTCTCCGTCTGGAGCCCACCGTTGAACCCTAAAGGAAACTCCTACTTTGGCATGAACTTCCTGGAAGGCTTTACTACTGAAGTTGGCGATAGTATTTTTTAATCAGCAGCATCTTTAGGGGAGGGTAAATAAATAAGTCATGATTTTTGCTGCCTTATTTAATTCTCGTCCCGAGGCGAATCAGTGACTTCGTCCAGCACCCACGCTTTATGCCCGAACCATTGCCATTCTACCATAGTTAGATCAACCTCAGGGTCGATAAAACGCTGGAGCTTCCGACCGTTAAGCCGAACACGAATGTTGGCATAAATTGCAACATTCTTTCCGGCTTCAGCCCTGGCACCCCGTAGGTAGTGTGCATACTGCAGAATCATATCCGGGTGGGTGTATAGCTTACGGTACTGCCGTCGGGAGAGGCTATCTGAGGGGCGAATGATCTCTTCTTCCCCCGTCATTTTGTCTACAATCCGATAGTTCCCCGAGCCCTGCTTTGTCCGCAACATCATCCGCCAGCTATAGCGGTGGCCTTCTTCTGACCAGGTAACGTCAGAATTAAAGCCCCAGTGGCGTAGCGGGAGTAATAGGTTCACACTGAAAAGAAGCACTAAACCGAAAACGATAGGTCGCATCAGCGCAGGACGGTACTGCCAGTAAGCAGTGTTTTCCCCGGAGGAGCTCCCCACCCTACTTTGCCATCCAATAGTCCAACTTTGCACATGCGGTCGCGCCCAAAGAATCAATAACGGTATGTAACCCCCTGGCTTGGTAGAACCAGCAATCCACCGAAAGAGCCTCTTGGGCCAATCGGGCTCAAAAAACATCCCTGTGAGCACCATAGAGAGGTAGGGGAAAATGCCAATATTGAAAAGTAAATGGTTGGTTGCATGAAAGATGATCAACAGCCCTAAAGCCAACCAACGTAAGCGTTTATGCAGCAGCAGAAAAGCGACGCTTAAATCGAGCAACATGCCAGACCAAGACATCACGTAGGCCGTAATGTCCAGATCCCACAATGGGCCTAGTATCGGCATTCCTGAACGGGCGCTCAGCCACATTTTCATGGGCATTGCATTGATGAGCCAGTCGTAATTTATTTTCGCAATCCCACCAAAGAAATAAACTACGCCCATTAAAGCAGGAAACAACCAGACTGTCCATGCCGGGACGCGGGGGGACCACTCTGACGGATTTCGCCAGACATCGAACGAAAACTCCCGCCAGGCGGGCGTAAGCGCCAGTAACCAGGCCAGACAGGTAAACAGGTAAGCGTGGTTCAGGTAATGTGCTTTTTCTATTAAGAACAGATAGGTGAATGCTAAGGCAAAAAGCGGAGCCGTAATACGAAACCGCCATCCTAACGCAACAGCAAGCCCTAGCAAAAAACCGGTGATAAAAAACAGAGATAAGAATGGCTCCGGCAGCGGTCTAACCCACTCAAAACCATAGTAACTAAAAGTGAATTTGCTAAATTCATCAAGGTACCAATGGTAGTAGATTCCGTTTCCAAGTATGTCTCCACCGCCAAGAAGCCCGAGCGCAATTCGTAGAAAAACGAGGGTAGAGGCATTAGTAGGGGTAAAAAGCCTTGAGATCGGGAGTTGGGAGTTGTGGGTCAATCGGTTGTCGGTTGTCGGTTGGGGAGGAGCTTTGAAAACTGGACGTTGATCAGTTTAGTCGGCTTGGAGGTAAAGTTCAACATTTTAGTCTAACTGACTAAATTCTCCGCCTGAAAGTTCTGTCTTCTAACCATCTAACTTCTACCTTCGCCCTCATGTTACGACTTCTTCTCCCCTTTCTGCTGATTTCATTCCTCCCTTTTAAACTTGTTGCTCAAGACATGAAAGACTTCTCAGCCCGCACCGAATGGTTGGAAAAATGGAACAACTCCAAGGCTTACACGATGGAAGCCCTGACGTCCATCCCTGACGACAAGCTAACTTTCCGGCCTACGGAAAATCAGATGAGTGTTCAGGAACAGATTCAGCATATCTCAGGAAACGTTTACGGCCTTAGCCGCAGGTTTCTCGGCTACCAGCCTAAGGATTTTAATGAAGATGCACTGCGCGAAAAGCTCTCCGCCGAAACGCTGACCCGTAAGGAGCTTACCAACTTACTAAGTGATGCTTACGCCTTTGGCGAAGCAGCGATCAAGAGTCTTCCGGAAGACCGTTGGGATGAAGAAGTAAGCAATTTCTTTGCTGGCCCTAAAAGCCGCAGGGTAATAATCTATCTACTGCAAGACCACGCAACCCATCATCGGGCACAGGTACTCATTTATATGCGTTTACTGGGGCTCACGCCACCTCGCTACCGCGGATGGTAATATCTAATGCCATCAAGCTAGAACTTGTCGGGCAGCTAATTCTACGATTCCCTGGCGGGTAAATTTTAAAATTCAACTACTTCCCTCTTGTTATCCCCTACCCCAATTCCCGGTCTTCAGGTTTTCACGCCTCGCGTTTTCGGAGACGATCGCGGCTATTTTTTTGAATCATGGAACGAACGAACCTTTGCGGAAGCAGGTATTAACACAAAATTTGTTCAGGACAATCAGGCCCTTAGCTCGCGTGGCGTGCTAAGAGGTATGCACTTCCAAACTGGAGAGCACGCCCAAGCCAAACTCGTCCGTGTAATTGAAGGCGAAGTCTTTGATGTTGCCGTAGACTTACGGCCAGACTCTCCCACTCAGTTTCAATGGTTCGGCATCCTGCTCAGTGGAGAAAACCAAAAACAGATGTATGTGCCCCGGGGCTTTGCCCACGGCTATTTAGTACTATCAGAGCGTGCCGTCTTCACCTACAAATGCGATAATTTCTACAACAAGGACGCCGAAGGCGGGATACGATATGACGATCCAAAAATCGGCATCAAATGGCCGGAGTTGGACACCAAGCTCGTGGTTGCCGAGCGGGACTTGAGTTGGTAGAAAGTGGCAAATTGAAGTCGGCAATACCTACTATAACCTACCCATTACTTCTGGTAAACGCGGACGTAATCCAGGTACATACTTGCTGGAAAAATATCCCGTTCTACGCTTTCTTTTTTATCTCCCCGAATGCCTCCAACAGAAAGATTGGCTACCATATAGAAGGGCCATTGGAAAGGGTAACCTAATTTGCCCCGGCCGGGGAGCGGGAAGTAGGTCCAAAAAGGTTCTCCATCTACGGAAAAGATCAGGTATTCCTTGGTCCACTCACAGCTGTAGACATGAAATTCAGTGGCGGCGGTTTTGATGATTTTTGAGGCACCTTTTTGTCCGCGGCCACTCCAGAAGAAATCCGGAGTTTGAACGGCAGCGCCAATAACCGTAGGCAGCTTACCGTAGTGCTCTACCAGATCGATCTCACCTGCGTTGGGCCAACCGATTTTGCTAACCGTATCCCCGACCATCCAAAAGGCGGAACGAAGGCCCCGGCCTTCGGGGAATTTTGCCCGGACCTCAAAGTAACCCTTATCAAACATAGCTTTCTTCTTAGTCACCAAGCGCGTACTGGTAAACTTATTCTTTCGCCCATCTTCTTTGTATTCCGCCGTAATACGCAGCAGGCCTTCCTGAATTCTCACGTTTTCTGGATTTGCCTTCGTGTACATCTGGCGCTCTTTGGCAGTCCAACCATGACCACCAGTTTGGTAACCCCAGCGAGTAGTATCGGGGAGGCCTGGCACATCAAATTCGTCGTTCCAGACCAATTTGTAACCTTCGGGAACGTAAGCTCCATCCTCGATGGGCGTTGTTGGAGCCTGGCCAGGCCCATCACTTTTGCAGCTAGTAACAATTCCGAAGCAAAGGCAAATTAGAGTAGCTAAAATGGTCGTACGCATATCTTTCAATTTGGGCGCCAAAGGTAGGGTGATAGATTGAAAGAATATAGACAAACAAGAAATGCCTGTATCTTTCAACATTGCCGGTACTTGTTACTTCGCAAAAAAATCTTTCGAAAAGCAACTAAGCATTTGAAAACACAGTCCTTTGTTAAGACAAACGAGTCCTAGATCAGGACTTACACGCACTAGAATATGAACAGGAAGGCCTGAATTTTAACTACCTTCCCCGCCCAAACAACACGCTAAATGCAAAAACGCCATTCACTCCTACTGGTATTATTTTTTTTCGCCAGCCTGATGCAAGCCCAGACTCGTCTTTTAGCCGACCCGGCCATTAGTAAAAACCACATCGCTTTCAGCTATGCCGGAGACCTTTGGGTGGCAGATATCAACGGCGACAATCCTCGCCGTCTCACCATCGATGACGGTGTAGAAGTGGCCCCAGTTTTTAGCCCTGATGGTAAAACCCTGGCCTTTACTGGGCAGTACGACGGGAACTACGATGTTTACACCGTTTCTCCCGAAGGAGGCATCCCCAAGCGGTTAACCTGGCATCCCGACGGAGACATCGTCCGTGATTTCACCCCGGATGGCAAAAACGTTCTCTTCGCCTCCATGAGAGACGTATTTACGGGCGCCTTCACCCTTGCCTACACCATCGGCCTCGAAGGAGGAGCCGCTACTCCGCTCAACATCCCTACCATCAACTACGCTAAATATTCCAAAGATGGAAAGTACCTCGCCTACACGCCACTCAGAGATCGATTTGGTATGTGGAAAAACTACCGGGGAGGAACCATTTCTAGAATTTGGGTAATGAATATGTCAGATAACTCTGTTGTCGAAATCCCCAAGCCGGAAGGTGGCTGCAACGATACTCAGCCGCAGTGGATCAACGGAAAGGTTTACTTCATGAGTGACCGTAGTAAGGAGTTTAACCTCTTTGAATTTGACCCGGCGACTAAAGAAGTTAAGCAGCTCACCAAGTTCAAGGATTTTCCTGTTCTAAGCATCAATTCCGGAGGAGGAAAAATCATCTTTGACCAAGCAGGGTATCTACACATTTTCGACCCCGCCAAAGGAAAGCACCAGCAGGTCAATATTGACGTTAAAGCAGACATAATTGATGTCCGACCTTATTGGATTTCTGGTGCTCGTAACGTGCGTCACGCGGGGGCCTCACCTTCTGGCAAAAGAGTAGTGGCGGACTTCCGCGGCGAAGTCCTTACCGCACCAGTAGAAAACGGAGATGTACAAAACCTTAGCAACAGTCCGGGAGTCCATGAAACCCATCCACGCTGGAGTCCGGACGGTAAGACCATTGCTTTCTTCTCTGATGCCTCCGGTGAATACGCCCTCCATCTCTACGACAATAAGACGAAGAAAGCCCGTGCCATCACGCTAAATGGAACTGGCTTTTACGCTTTCCCGCACTGGTCTCCTGACAGCAAAAGACTTGCTTTTGTAGACAATGGCCGAAACCTTTACGTGCTCGAAGTAGCTAGCGGAAAAGTAAATAAGGTAGCTACCGATGACGCTTACTTCCCCGGAGACTATCGCGATCTTTTTGGTTCCTGGTCCAAAG
>CAYPIM010000083.1:0-1494 GCA_964410795.1 uncultured Lewinella sp.
AGGCGAGTGCGCTCTTTAATTTTAACAGAAACCGGATCTAAATCAGTCTACAAGATGGCTGGTAATATCCATAGCATCGCCGGTTTTCGGGTTAGGGCCGTACTGATTGGCTCCGTGGTCACTGTCAATGCAGTAGAATATGAGGAGAATAAGCCCACCGAACGGTACGAAGTAAAGCAATAAGAACCAACCTGACTTTCCAGTATCGTGAAGACGGCGAACAGCACAGGCTAGAAATGGCACGATAAAGCCGAGGAATAATCCTGCAAACATGATGGCAAAAATATAACCACCAACTTCTTCGGCAACTGAAACAAGCATACTTCCCATGAAGCCAAGGGCGAAAACAGCTAGTACAAAGCCCAGGTAAAGAAACCAGAATTCGCTGCGGCGTGAGCGCCCTTCGAACTGGGCGTACTTGCTCATCGCAAGTTTAATGTATTCAAGCATAATAATAGGTGCTTAAAAAGGGTAAAGTAAAATCCCACACCCGAACGAGCCGGATGCGGGATATTTTGTTATTTATTTTCGCTCGGTGACTTTTAGTCAACCAAGTGACTTGTAATGTCAGCGGATTCGCCAGTCTTTGGGTTCGGGCCGTATTCGTTGGCGCCGGGCTGGCTGTCGGTCGCAAACCAGACGAGAAGTAGGATTATGCCAATTAAAGGAATAATACCAATTAGCAACCACCATCCACTGCGGCCAGTATCGTGCAGGCGGCGAACAGCTACGGCAATGCCGGGGATTAGCAAGGCCAGGCTAACCAGGCCAGACAGCATGGAGCCAAGGGTCTCTCCTAGAACGAGGGCCAGCATGCTGGCAATAATAGAAAGAACGAAGTTGCCAAGTACAAAGTACCAGTACTCACTACGGCGCGAGCGGCCGGTAAATTCAGCGTATTTGCTGATGGCTAGTTTAAAGTATTCTACCATTCGGGAGGTTGTTTTTATGGGTGAATCAGAAGTTATGTTAGAACCTAAAGATAGCCCACGGCAGCAAAAAACAAAATTCCACCCCTTATTTGTGTGCAAACAGATTGTTCGGGCTTTTAGAATCCAGGGGCCTACAATCGGTTATCCAGGCCCTTTATTTCACTAGCTTGAAGCTGTATTCTACCATCTCCAGAATCGGTAGTTCTTTTTTGTCGTTCTGCTCCAGGTAGATGTCGATGGTGATGGTTTCGTCTTCGTCTTTATCTTTACTGTCGAAGGTAATCTTGATCGTTCCACTTTCGCCGGGGGCGTAGGTTTTAGCGTCGTTGTGTTCAATGGTGGTACAATCACAAGCTTGGATCAACATCACTTTTGCCGGTACTTTACCTTCGTTCGTAAAGGTGTACTCAAAGCTTCGGGTATCGCCTTTTTGAACTTCGCCCAACTCCAGTTCACGCTTATCGAACTGTAAAATGGGCAAGCCTTCGATGTCCTTCTGGCCGTAAAGGCTGCTGAAACGGGTAATCACCGGAGGGTCCAGTTGTTGATTCTCGATTCTCGA
>CAYPIM010000083.1:1594-9500 GCA_964410795.1 uncultured Lewinella sp.
GATTTAGGCGCGGCCGCAGGTGCAAGGGAGGTTTTCGGAGCAACTGGCAGCGCCTTGCGGTTTTTATTTTCAATCTTCCGCTCAATCACATCCCGGCGAATAACGATGGTAGTCGGTCCTTCCAGAATTTTAAACTCCGTACGGCGGTTAAGTTCGTGGGCACGCTCCTGGGTTTCCTTATCCGGCAGGCCGTTGATGAAAGCATCGGTAAGTACATCGCCTTCGTTCAGGAAGTCAACGCGCTCGGCGAGGCGGGCAGAAACAGTTTGAGGAACCGTTTTCCCGTAACCTTTCGTCTTGATGCGTGGCCCACTGATGCTACCATTGATGATGAGCCACTTACGCGCACTAGCGGCACGGCGCTGGCTCAGTTTTTGGTTTAAGCCTGAATCACCCCGGCTATCCGTATGAGAGCCAAGTTCAATTACCATATCCGGGTATTCTTCCATCAAGCCCTGTACTACTTTCAGATCGGGTTCTGCTTCGGTTTTGATATCAGCTTTATTAAAGTCGTAGAGAATGTTCTCCAACGTAATTGCCTCCTCGATAGCGATGGTATCGTAGAACTCCGTCGGTGGCGGTGGCACGGGAATCTTCCGCAGGAAGAACACATGCTGAATCTCCTTACTCTCCTCCAAGCCAAGGGTATTGATCTCAATGGTATCGGGGAAGTAACCGGGGGAAGATGCGACGACGCTGTAAGAAGTTTCCAGCTCGAGGCCGAAGTCGTAGCGGTTACCATCGTCACGGCTTTTCTGGTTGCCGGGGCCTTCGGGGAAGTCGTTCAGCAACGGCTGCAGCACAACGGCGCCGGTCGTCAGTGGCTCCTTTGCTTCGTTGAAGATGCCTACTACAAGGTTGGCGTAGAGGCTGGCGATTTGGAAGCCGTAGATGTCGTCGCAACAAGTCTTACTCTTTACCGAGCGGCCTCCTTCACGGTTACTAGTGATGAAGCCAACAAGGCCATCACCGAATACGCTCAGGCTTTGGTCATCAACCGTACTGTTGAAGCCGGGCCCCATATTTTCAGCGGCGCTCCATTTGCTACCGTCCCATGCGGAGTAGAAGATGTCAAAACCGCCCATTGTTGGCCGACCGTTGGTACTGAAGTACAGGGTACCATCGAAGTAGAAAGGGGTATCATCATCACCAACGGTGTTGATCGTTTCACCCAGGTTTACCGGTTCGCCGTAACGGCCGTCGCCCTGATAAGGGGCGTAGTAAATGTCACGGCCACCGTAGCCTCCGTCCATGTCGGAAACAAAGAAGAGTACTTCACCACCGAAAAGTTCGCCGGGGGCAGGCTGCAGCACCAAATGATCGTTAGAGTTAATTCCGGAAACGGGGTTACCGCTTTTCCAACCGTTGTCGTCTGCATCAGAGACGTAGATTTTAGCCGCAGCAATGCGGTTGCTTTCCATTTGGATACGGTTGTAATAGAGCCGGCGGCCATCGGCGCTCAGCGCCGGATTGGCGGAGTGCACACCGGGGCGGTTTACTTCTTTACCGAGTACAGATGCTTTGCCCCACCCTTTGTCTCCGCGTGTAGACATCAGAATACGGCTGAAGCTTTTTTCATCGTTGGCGTCCGTCTGCGGAACGGCGGCCGTCGCCTGCCAGGTAGAGAAGTAGAGCGTAGACTCGTCTGCCGACAAGATTGGTGAGTACTCGCTGAAGGAGCTATTCACCTTACGGTCTAACCCTTTCAGTGCAACTTCACTGGTTTCCTTTGGCATGTCCCGGTACAGTTTTATGCCTTGCAGTTCCATCTTAGTGAAATATTCCAACTGCTCGTCAGTGTTATGCAAAAGGAAGTCTTCGAAGTACGTCCGCGCATCGTCATACTGCCCGGCCATTTTCAGGGCCCGGCCAAAGTGATAACGGTGGATATTATTGGTGGTGTCGCTGGATTCTACCCGGCGGAATACCTGGGTGTAGTTCCGCACGGCAGCTTTGATGTCACGTAGATTCAGGTTCATCAGCGCAATTTCCGGACGCAGCGGCAGGTCGTCGTTCTGGTCGTAGGCCGTCTCGTAGTTTTCAAGAGCGACGAACCAGTTGTTGGTCCGGCGGGCACTGTCTGCGGCGGCTAGTACTTTCTCTTCATTTGAAGCTCCGGCTAGTGGCTGGGCCTTCATCAGATTAGGAAGAAGCGTTAAGGATAAAAAGAGTACTGCTGAAAATATATACTTCATCGGTTGGATGCTGATATTGACGGGAATGGGCTGCTTGGCCACTAAGAATAACGCCGGACGAGGGCTTCGGAGTTTAAACGATCCGTTAAAGCCTTGGGCAAAGGATGGTGGGCGTCACCTCTGGTTTCTTGTAGATATTGAAAATGTACGCCAGACCAAGTTCAAACGCTCCCTGGAAGCTGGTTACATCCCGGGCCTGGCTCAGGGTGATATCATAGGCCAGTGCTGTCCGCAGGCGGTCGGTATCAAAGCCCACCATTACTTTGGCGGCATCACCGGTTCGGTAGCCAAGACCGAGGCGTAGGTCCAGGTTCTTTTTCAACTGCCGGGCGCCCCAGGTCTGGAGCGAAATGGAGCTTGAACCGGCACTGTTCTGGTAAAAAACAGTGGGTTGGAAACGCCATTTTTCGCTCATCTCCATATCGAGACGGGCGTGGGCGTGGATGGTTCCGCGGCGGCGGCGGCTATCCTGACCAACATCAATAGGAGGATTGGGATTACCGGGCATAGTGTCCAGCATCTGTCGTTCTCCCAAGGTATTACGCCTAGGTCGGTTGAGGTGAAGTAAGGATACGCCCGCTTCAAAAATGTTGTTGGTCTTTTTATCCAGCAGCATTTTCAGTTTAATGCCAGCGTTGAGGTCATTGTAGCTTTCGTTATTGTTGTTATTGCCACCGGGTACGGGGCCACCAGTACCCATACCAACCAGCTCTGGTTCAGCAGAACCTTCCAAACCACCAATGTCTTGACCAAAGGTCGCTTGCTGTGCCAGAATTTTATCCGGCGAAAGACCGTAGGAGGTACTTCCGTACTGAACACCCAGTGTTAGGATGTTGGTACGTTTTTTATCAAGAGAAAGATGGTACGCTCCGCTAAAACCGAAGAAGGTGGAAGTAATGTCAAATTCACCCGCATCATCGGTAATGAAGTTAAAGCCAACACCAACCCAGTCCTGTTTCCGGAAGCCAAAGGCCAAAGGCGCATCAGCGTAAAGGTTAGATGTCTGAATACCGTTGAGGCCAAACCATTGTCCACGGTGCACACCACCGGCTCGGATGGAGCCAGAAAAGGAGCCCGTATTGGCGGGGTTCACCCAAAGTGGGGCGTAATTGTGGAGCGTAAAGTGCGTATCCTGCGCGCCGAGCGCAAGCGTGCTCAGGGCGAAAGCGAAGAAAAATAGTAAGCGGCTGAAGCGCATGGGCGGGCGGTTAACTGTAATCAGGGTTGCCCGAATGGTAAGACACATCCGGGAATTGGGATGGCCCAAGATAAGCACATTTCCTACTTCCTTGTCATTGGTCGTTTAAAGACGGGTACGGTACTGCAGGGTTCACCGTACATGATGGAGCGCACGACCGGGCGCAATTTCGCCGTCACGTCAAGATAAGCGGAGGCTGGCACGTCTTTTTCACCACACCCTTTGATCACTACGCGCTGGTCCGTAAAGGCCTCAAGGTCAAGCCCAGCAACGGTTTGGCGGTAATGAGCGCTCAGAAACTCCCCCGCTGTCCCCTGGTAGATATCTGCGGCGAAGGGTGCAGCTGCGGCTGCAACAAGCATGTACGCCCAGGCGGGAATGATGGCATCTGCGGAGCAAAACACTAACAGTGTTTTGTCCTGATACTGACTAAAATCATGCGCTTTGATCGCCTCCCTGAAGTCTTTTTCCTTCAGGATGAGCTCCATAAAGAGGTAGTCTTTCAGGTCAAAGGTAGCCATTGAAGTGGTTGGCCAATAGTCTTCCAGCTTCAGGGTAATGAGCTTGGAGTTGGCTACTTTGTTGACGAGGGGGGCTGCCATTGTTTGTCTATTTTTAATGAGAACATCATTCTGTGCGTAGGGTTGAGTGGGTGGGGCTGCTTGCTGCCGCTCGTAACCTCACCCTAGCCCTCTCCGTGGGAGAGGGAATTGATCACCGCTGCGGCTACCGCCTTCGCTGGATAGTGGTGGCTACGATGTTTTGTGCACTAATTACTATGTTTTGGCGTGCTGCGTAAGGTTTTTGGATAGGAAGGCTTGCTGCCGCTCGTAACCTCACCCTAGCCCTCTCCGTGGGAGAGGGAATTGATCACCGCTGCGGCTACCGCCTTCGCTGGATAGTGGTGGCTACGATGTTTTGTGCACTAATTACTATGTTTTGGCGTGCTGCGTAAGGTTTTTGGATAGGAAGGCTTGCTGCCGCTCGTAACCTCACCCTAGCCCTCTCCGTGGAAGAGGGAATTGATCACCGCTGCGGCTGCCGCCTTCGCTGGATAGTGGTGACTACGATGTTTTGTGCGTGAATGACTATGTTTTAGCGGGCTGCATAAGGTTTTAGGACGGGGTTGCTCGCTACCGCTCGTAAACAGGTAAGCAAAGCAATGAAGTAGAACAGAAACTAGTGTCTCGCACACAGAGTGTGCGGACAACCACTCGCTGCCGGAGGCAGCCACGGCCGGTCTCGTACAACCTACTTTCCACCTGCGGCCGCGCCTAACGAATAGCGCTCCGTTACTACTCCTCTTCCACCATAACCTCTTCCGGCTTGCCTACCTCAGTATCCGGCATGGCAAAGTCTTTAGGGACGGGCATTTCGTCCAGGCTTTTAATGCCGAAATAATCGAGAAAGCGGTCAGTGACGGAGTAAAGCAAGGGCTTACCAATACTTTCAGCACGGCCAGATATAGTGACAAGCTCTTTTTCCAGCAGTTTCTGAATAGAATAGTCGCAGGATACACCACGGATTTTTTCTAACTCGGACTTTACCACCGGCTGTTTATAGGCAATAATACTCAGGGTTTCGAGGGCGGACCGGCTCAGTTTTTTATTGGATTGCATCCGCAAATGCGTACCGATGGTCTCGTGGTAAGCACCTTTAGTCATGAACTGGTAGCCTCCGGCTACTTCGGTGATTTCAAAACTATGCTCCTCGAGACTGTATCGGTTTCTAAGCTCATCAATGGCTTCCAACATCACCTTTTGGGCGAAGCGGACACCAAAGTTTTCCAGCAAAACATTCTGGAGTTCTTCCAGGGAAACGGGAGTAGGCGCGGCGAAAATCAGGGCCTCTATGTGTTGGGGGAGGTATTGCATAGCGGCGCGAAGGTAGACGATAGAATTCAGAAATTAGAAATCAGAGGCCCGCATAAATAGCTGACCTCTGACTTCTAATTTCTGAATCCTGGATCCTATCCAATAATCCGCTTCTTCATCGCCTCGAATTCCTCTTCGGTGATGATGTTTTGGGCTTTCATTTCGGCGAGCTCTTTAATCTTTTTAAGGGCATCATCGTCCATCGGAGCAGGGGCTGGCGTTGATTTCGGAGCGGCCTTTGTGGCTGCGGTAGGTTTCTTTTTAGCTTTTGGCTTTTTTGCAGGCGCAGGAGCAGGTTTGGGTTCTACGGCAGCAGCGGGCTGGGGAGCCTCAGTTTCCGAAGCGGCCTCAGGAGCTTCCTCTTCCTTCCATTCTTTAGCCACCTTCTTCCCTTTCTCAAACTTCTCTCGGTAGAGTTTTTTCAGGCGATCGGTGTCAAAATCAAGGAAGGTTCCACCGGTAGCGAAATGGGTTTTAAAGACTTCGCCGAGGGCATAAGTACTAGCACCATTGACCACCGCGGTAGTAATCCCACCAACAACGGAGCCGACAACGGGTATAATCTTGATCAGGCTACGGGCTCCGGCACGGGCCATGGTACTTGTTGTCAGCGCCGAGACAATGGCCTTGCCCTGGGTCTCCGCAAAATCAATATCGTATACCCGGCAAAGCTGACGGATCATGTCCAGTTGCAAAGCACTTACAGCAAATACATCCGCAATCGGCAGCGGAATTATATAGCTCGCGCCCATACTCCAGATCACGTGGTTACGGATCACAGTTTCGGCGTGCTGGTTCTGATGTTTGTTGCCTTTGGGAGTCATAAATGATTTTTTGAGCTGCTTTTTAGCAATATCTTGGATCTTCTTACGCATGGGATATCAACGTTTTAGGGGACCACTAAGTTATAGGGCGGGGCCGCAGGTGCGGGGAAAGTTCGACGAACGTTGTAGATTGATAGATTAGTAGATGTGATAGATGGATAGTAGGTAGATTGATAGATGTGATAGCGGGTAGATTCGCTACGCGGCTTCTTCGAGGTGATAGAGCTGCCGCAAACGAGTGGCTGGATAGTAGATAGATTTATAGAGCCACTGCAAGCGTCAGTTACTACGTTACGCGTGCTCGTTTAGAAGTGGGCAAGCAAAGCGCCGCGAAGGGTACTTGCGATTGCTATAAATCTACCTTCTATCATACTATCAATCTACAAATCTATCGATCTAGAAACACCCTTTCCGAAGCTCTCATCGCCGCGTTGAAAGCAACCTGGCTAACGCCCGTAGGCTCGAAACCAAAATGGGAGAACAGGTTTTCGGTAGGCATATTTCCCGTTAGGTCATCCTTGGCCATGGGGCAACCACCAAACCCTCGGATGGCCCCGTCATAGCGGCGGCAGCCGGCTTCTGCAGCTGCCGTAATTTTTTCCTGCCAGGTGGAAGGGGTAGTGTGCAGATGCGCACCAATGTCCAGCTCCGGGTAGCGAGGGATCAGGCTACTGAAGAGATAACTAATGCTGGCCGGAGCACTTACACCAATCGTGTCGGAGAGTTGAAATATCTTAATGTCCAAGGCGGAGAGCTTGCTCATCCATTGTTCTACCACTTCCACATTCCACGGGTCTCCGTAAGGGTTCCCGAAGCCCATACTGAGGTAGAGCACCATCTCCTTACCTGCGGCTACGGTCAGCTCCTGAATTTGTTTCACGCGCTCAAGGCTTTCTTCCAGGGTAGCGTTGGTGTTTCGCAGCTGGAAGGTCTCACTTACGCTGAAGGGGTAGCCCAGGTACTGGATTTCCGGATGCTCCAGGGCTGCCACCGCTCCGCGGCGGTTAGCGACGATGGCCAGCAGTTTAGTGTCCGTCGCGCTGAGGTCCAGCATGCTCAATACTTCAGCAGTGTCCCGCATTTGAGGGATCGCCTTAGGCGAAACAAAGCTGCCAAAATCGAGGGTATCAAAACCGCAACTTAGTAGTTTCTGTATATACGCTGCTTTTCCCTCCGAGGGAATGAAAACCTTTCGCCCCTGCATGGCGTCGCGGGGGCATTCTATGATTTTAATGGTATTCGTGGTGGTGGACACGGAATATAGGTTAGGAAGTAAACAAGAAATAAGGGACGCCGTATAAATAATCGGTTATTCTCGCAACACCATAGCCCAAGCCGTAGTTTTGCGCTTGTGTAAATCAAACTATTCCCCCAACCATGCTTAAGCACGCAACCACCATCACTGTCATCGGATTTATTCTCCTCATCACAGGAGTAATGACCCTTGTGCTCAATATTGTCGGGGTAGACTTTATCCTCTTCGAGTGGATATACCGCTACAACGTCGCCCTGTCTTTCTTATTTCGGTTTCTGTTAATCCTGATCGGCTTCATTATGATCTACGTCGGGCAGACGGATTGGAAACGGGAAGAGGCATAGGGTAGTAGTGTAGTTCGGTAGTAATATAGTCGCTGCCGCAAGGAACAGGTTGGGATGCTCGCTTCGCTCGTGCGGCTTCGCCTTTAGCGGGGAATGCCCTTCTTTAAGGCGAAGCCGCCACGAGCGGAGCGAGTACTTCCTACATACAACATGCGGCAGCGACTACATTACTACAACTTGACTATCCAGTCAAATTTATCGGCCACCCGTCCGGTA
>CAYPIM010000083.1:9600-23847 GCA_964410795.1 uncultured Lewinella sp.
ACTACATTACTACAACTTGACTATCCAGTCAAATTTATCGGCCACCCGTCCGGTACGCAGGCCGTCAATGTATTGCTTAAGCATTGGTCCTATTTTACGATCAGCTACTTCCGGAAGTACCATCAGTTTGTCTTTATACTGAAGTTCTGCTACGTGGCTCACTACCGCTGCGGTACCGGCACCGAACATCTCTTCCAGCTTACCGGCATCATGGGCTTCAACGATCTCGTCGATCAGAATTTTCCGCTCGGTAACCTTGTACCCCTGGTCGCGAAGAATAGTGATGAAATTCTTGCGGGTGATCCCTTTCAGGATAGCTCCATCAGTAGCGGGGGTAATTATTTCACCATCGATGACGAAAAAGATATTCATGGTCCCAACTTCTTGGATCTCTGTCATATCCGGACCGCCCATCCAGACCACCTGGTCAAAACCTTTCTGGTTAGCTTCGTAGGCGGGGAGCAAGCTGCCTGCGTAGTTACCAGCAGCTTTTGCCTCTCCCGTTCCTCCAGGGACGGCACGGACGTAGTTCTGTTCCACAATCAACCGAACAGGTTTTGCGTAGTACGGCCCCACCGGAGCGGTAAAGATGCAGAAGCGGTAGGTTTCACTTGGGCGAACACCGATAAACTCATCGGTAGAGAACATATAGGGACGCAGGTAAAGCGCCGAACCTTCAGCCGGTGGGATCCAGTCCCGGTCAAGTGAAACCAGCTGGCTCACTGCTTCTACGAAACGCTCTTCGGGATACTCGGCCATCATTAGGCGGCGAGCACTGGCGTTGAGGCGTTTAGCATGCTCAATGGGGCTGAGCAGAGCGGGCGTTCCGTCTTCTAGCTTAGAAGCCTTCATCCCTTCAAATATGGCTTGTCCGTAATGTAGGACCATACTCGCCGGGTGTATGGTAAAATGGCCGAAGGGGATGATGCGATCGTCCGTCCATTCTCCGTTTCTATAGTCGGAAACGAACATGTGATCGGAGAAAATTTTTCCGAAAGGAAGGTTGTTCCAGTCAACGTTCTTTACGCGGCTCTGCTGCACTCTTTCGGTGCGGAATTGGGTATCGACCATGGATTTGTCATTTAGTGGTTAGGGGAGAAAAAAACAGTAACAACCGCTCCATTTCTAGGCACCGACTAAAGTGGTTAGGTTTAGTTGGCGCGGACGCGGGTGCAATGGCGGGCTAACGTAGTGTAAAGTTGGGAATTTTTTGCTTGTTGCTCCAAATTTAATTTTGGGACCACCTCAATTATTTTTCGGAGTCCGGCTTTCAGGCGCAAATCCTGAGCCTTAAGTACTCGCTTTGCACCTGCGACCGCGCCCTAAAACTCATACCGCTGCCGCGCTATATTCCAACGTACACCCAGGTTGAGAATTGTAGTTTCCAAATCGCGAGAACCGACATCCGAATCTTTATTTCGGGACAGGTACTCCGCCTCCAACCACAGATTCGGCTTCAGTTCATAACTCGCCGTCAGGGAGAGTAAAGAACTCGTATAGCCTACTCCCTGGCCCGTCTCATTACCAAACTCCAGCTCTCTTAGCGTATGCGGCTGGTTGATGTTCTCTCCTACTACTCGGTCTACGGTGCCCTCGCCCTGCGTGATGAGGTAAAGCCGACCACGAAGATGCAGACGCGGTAAGGGTCGGTACTCAACGGCTAATAGATTCTCCTTGAAGTTGGCGCCCAACGGATGAGCCAAAGGCATGGCAAAGTGGGTGTAGTTACTTAAGGCCCGGTGGGTATAGGTATAAGGCCGTACGAAGTTCCGTTCCACCGTCAGGTCAAGTTGGTCCAGTCCGAAAGCGTCCACATACCGTGCGCCAAGTTGGTAGCCAAACTTATTGGCCCACCAGCCTCTCCGCTCAATGAAGAGTTCGTCAAATTTAAATTCATCAAGTACGAGCTGACCATAAAGCTCTAACCTGAAGGGCGTACGGTAACGGCCGGTCAGGCCAACGATAGCATTGTCCGGGCTACCTACGCTTTGCTCGATGGTCCGGTACAAGATTACAGGGTTGAGGTAGGCCAGGTCAAAGCCATTTTCCCGATTCATCACTACCGACTCAAAAAGGCCAAAGGTCAATCGTTGGCCCAGGTTAATGCTTAGGTAATGTGCCGCCAGGTATTTTTTAGGTAATAAACCATCCACACCGTTCTGGCGGCCTGGGCCAGCGGTAAGCTCTGCGAAGATATTGCGGTAATGAAATTTCCAGATGCGCCAGTTTAGCTCCAGAAAAGGGTAGTTATTGCTAAAATCAGAGAGTAATAGAGACCTTTCTCCATCACCAATGAAGTGCCGGCCGTACCCCAGACGGGCGCCAACGTGCTTGGTAATGTCGGCCGACAGGTAACCCTGCCCGTTCAAATAGTCCGCCCCGCGTGCTACGTTCGCCAGGTCAAGCGTATAGTTTTTAGCAAAGCCTGCGCCGGGTACCGCCTCAAAGCGGTTCCGGAATTGGCGCACAAAATTTGGCAGACCAACCTGTGTTTCTAAGATTTCAAAATTGAGAAAAATACGATCATCGATACCTGCTCGCAGCTTCAGGCCACGGCGGTTAAAGAAATAATCTTCACTATCGCCTTGCTGTTTTCCGTACCTGAAATCAAGCACCGGATTAAAGCGCAGGTAAAAATCCGGTCGGTTCACTTCCAGCATGTGTGCTGGCGTAGGGTAAAAGAGATTTAGAATTGGCTTTTGCTTTCGGTGTAATTGATGATCGAGCGATTTAAGCGCAAAGTCATCTCCGTTCCAGAAAGCTGCCCGGTCCGGGTCTTCTGAAGAAGCAAAAGGTTCCAACGCCAACCACTCGTTGTTATCATCCAGAAATCGCTGCAAGCGATATTTATCGGCTTTACTGAAACCATCCCTATGAACTTCCTGGTAAGTTTTTGCTAGACGGACCAAACCGGACCGACTGGTTGGCCGAAGGCTGAGGTCCGTAGCTGGTTGCTGAAAACCCTTGTACCCATACCGGAGGGTCAGGCGTCTGATCAGGTCATAGCTGTCCGTATCTTCAACGGGTAAGGGGCTGCCCTGGGCGAAGAGAAGAGGAGAAAGGGTAAAAAGGAGAAAGGAGAGAAAGAGGCTACGGATTGACATGAGGCCAAGGTACGCGCTTTACGGATGAATTGTTGATTACATCTCTATATCTTCGTGTCTTCATGCGCGTTTCTACCAAGTACATTTTCCCAGTTTTACTGCTGTTGTTTTGCCTGGATACTGGCTACGCCTTCCTGCAGTATTTCTACCAACCACTTGACGGGGACATGGCCTGGAACCTTGTTCCCGCCGCTGAAGTAAAACCTATTCTAGACAATCCGCTGGGTCTTAAAGCTTTATTGGAGGGCCATCGATATCCTAACCCCAATCGTTTTTTTTCGCATTGGACTTATCGAACGTATCTACTAAACACACCGCTTTTCCTACAACGTTTTTGTGAACCAATCACGAGCGTTTATCTAGCGTCAGCACTTGCTAAAATTCTGGTTCATCTCGGTTTGATTCTGGTCCTGGTTCGTACCGTTACTGGTTCATGGCGGGTAAACCGGCAGGCCTTAATTATTACGGCCTGTTTGCTTGCTCCCTTCTTTCAGTCTGGCGAGTTTCGCAGTCATATCGGTATCGTGGATGCGGCTACTACCTACGTTTTCTTTTACGCTTTACCTTCAGCATTGGCGATTCTTTATGCGATGCCTTTTCTAGATTTTTTTCTTCGGGGGCGAACGGATTTTCCTTTCGTCAAGCTCTTCTTTTGGGTTCCACTTTCCTTTGTGGTATGCCTCAGTGGCCCCCTTAACCCCGGCGCTGTTCTCGTTGCTTTACTGCTAGGTGGTCTTGCGTGGCTGGGTGGTCGAATAAAGTTAGGAGCTGTACCTCTTTCACTCCTTGCACTTGCGCTACTGGCAGGAGCATTATCAGTTTACTCCCTCTACCTTGGGCAGTTCAATTCGCTTACGATCAACACCCAATTGCCAACTGCAGAGGTATACAAAAAGCTCCCGTGGGGAATCGTCCGCCAATTCACGGGCAAGCTTGCCTTTCCGGTGCTGTTTTTGATGCTCGGCATCAACTATGGTTTATTAAAGAAGTTTGCTCCTAAAAACCCCAACCGACACATTTTCGGATGGGTACTTGCCTTCGCGGCAATTTATTTCTTGCTGCTCCCGCTCGGAGGCTTCCGAAGCTACCGCGCTACTGTTCTCCGGTACGATACGATCATGCCGGTTACCCTTGCCTTCATTGCCCTTTATGCGGGCTCCAGTCTCAGCCTACTTAAAAAACTTCCCCAGCTAGGACGTGCCTGGTACATTGCCGCCCTCATTTTAGTAGCAGCTATTTATACCAATGCAGATCGTTTTGATCGGAGCACCTACGACTGTGAGAAAGCAGCGTTGGAAACCATTGCCGCCGCCACCCAAAGCCCCGTCGCGTTAAAGGGCGATTGTGGTGTTGTGCTTTGGCAACCCTACCCTACCCCCGACTGGTCGGACCTCACCAGCAAGCTTCTGACGCGGTGGCAAATCACTGAAAAACAGGTCCAGTATTATCACCCTGAAGCTAAAGCTCCAAAGCGCCGATGAAATATCTTACTGAAAAAATCTGTTTTCAAGTCCCCAACCAAGCTTGAATTTACGTGAAGACTAATTTCCTCCCCCCTTACCTTGTCCTGCTATTCTCCTTATTTTTTTGTGCGTCGCTCAAGGCGCAGACTTATGAGCGCTCATATGGGCTCGAGTTGGCACCCCATAATGGCGGAAGCCGAATATCTTCTGGCGGAGGTCTTGGCCAACTGGCACTAGAGCGGCAAGACAGTGTAGAAAGTGGCCTGGGAGGTTTTAGCGTTGGCTTTCTGTTTGAGAGCAGAGCGGATAAAATTGGCTTTACCACTGGCCTACGCTATATCCGTACCGGATACGAGGTGGTTGAAGACAATTTTGATGGTCCGACCGTCGGTTTGGATACCCGGGAAAAGATCACCGCTCAATACCTTGAAATCCCATTCGAGCTCAATTTCCACCAAGACATCACAGAAAAAAACCGGGCGCTTTTCATGCTTGGTGTTGCCGCAAACCTTCACCTGGGTACTGACACGGAAAGATCTACACGCCTTGATGGCGTAGAACAAGGAAGCATCGTACTGCCGGAAGATCCCAACCGTGAGTTCCGTCCCGTAATTTTCTCATTAAATACCGGTATCGGTTTTGACCGAAAACTGGGCGAAAACTGGGCTATACGCATACAGCCTTATTTTCGGTTTTTCCTTCAGGGCAACCTCAAAACCAATTTCGATCAGCTAAACCGTAATTATTACCAAACTGGAGTGCGGGTGGTGGTAAAGAGAGTGTTTCTCTAGATTGATAGATGTGATAGCAGGTAGATTGATATAAAGAATCGCGCCTATTACCACTTACTGCACGCCCTTGCTCGTCATAAGTGAGCAAGCAAAGCGCCCTGAATGGTATTTGCGGTAGCGCCATAAATCTATCATACTACTAATCTATCAATCTAGATCAGATCATCATCATCCTCTACAACCTTTCTTGGCTTACGCCCGGGCTTCTTGCGCTTCTTCTCCACTTTACGTGGCGGAGGAGGGGGTTTTTTGATCTTAGATACGATCTTGTTAGGGCCTTCACGACGCTCAATGGCACGGCGGGCAATGTCTTGCGCAGTAATATCCAGTTGACCACTGGCTTCCAGGCGCATACCTTCCAGTGATTTAATGGTGGTAGGTACGGCATCCAGGCGTGGCTTATCGATCAACTTGCCGGTTACGCTGCATATTCCGTAAACCTTGTTCTTGATCCGGAGCATGGCGTTTTGTAAGTCTTGGATATGGTCGCGTTTGCGCAACACCTGCTCCTTGAGCAGTTCCAGCCGGCTTACCGAACTACTGTCTTCTCCCATGTCAGCGCCGAAGCCTTCGGACATGGTATCATTAAGTTCTGTAACCTGGTCGCGAAGCATTTGAAGCTCCGTTTTCGCGAGTTGGTAGTCTGATTTGATGCGCTCGCCAAATTGGGCAAGCTCTTTATCACTATATCTTTCCATGGGTAGCTTGGTGTATCAGCCCGGTAAAGGCGTTGGGAACATTAAAACACGTTCCGAACATCCAATGATACATAAATTATTCAGTTATACAAAGTAAGGGGATTTAAGCCCTCTAGGTTTTAGACGAAGTCTATTTGAAATCGTAACATTTCATGGTTGGTTAGTTGAGAACTAACGAAACGAAAGGCTAAAGTGTTTTAATCCTGCTTTCTTCGCGTTAGCGTTTCTGTTCGACCATGTAGCAACTTGGATACGGCCTATGGCACAACGCCAACGCCAGCAGCCAACTTACTGGCTAAAACAGATTAGGTATCGGGCTAAGCCTTTGATACTTCCCTAAAAGTTCAGGGCACCTAATTCACCATAGAATTCGTCGTTTGGGCCGCAAAAGTAACCGAATTCAGGACACTTGCAACCGGAGTTCCTTTAATTCCCGCTTAAGTATCCTAATAAAAAGGGGGACTATGCGCTCATTCTGACGTAATTTTGCCCCTAAGGGACTCAACCCAAGCCACCGTTCATGGTGTTATTCTAGCGCGACTTTGTTCGAAACTTCCCTTATTTCTGAACCTAACCGCCAACTCTTTTATTCCCCCGAAGATCAACGGCTCGAAACTATGGGCCAAAAGACCAACGAACCAAAAGACCAAAAATGGCTATTTTCATTACCGACGACTGTATCAACTGCGGAGCCTGCGAACCTGAATGCCCCAATACCGCCATTTACGAAGGCGGCGTAGAATGGAAAATGGCCGAAGGCACTACCATCTCCGAGCCTTACAAAATTGAAACCGGCGCCGTCATCGAGCCCGATGCAGAGCAAGAGCCCGTCAGTGATGAGTTCTACTACATCGTTCCCGATAAGTGTACCGAATGTGTAGGCTTCCACGAAGAGCCCCAGTGCGCTGCCGTTTGCCCGGTTGATTGCTGCGTCCCCGACCCCGAGCGGGAAGAGGAAGAAAGTGTGCTCGCTGCCCGCCAGGAGACGCTGCATGCGTAGCATTTCTCCGGACGAGGGGCTGTGCCCCGAGGATGCCCTCGCGTAGCGAAAAGAGGACTAACCCATCGCTCGCTACCACGAGGGCATCCTCGGGGCATAGCCCCTCGCCCATTAAGCCTTCACCAAAGTAAGCACCGAGACCTCCGGTAAAATCCCCACCCGCCCGGGGTAGCCCAAAAAGCCCAGCCCCCGGTTCACGTACAGGTGCTGGTCTCCTTCCTTGTACAACCCCGCCCACTGCTTGTACAGGTACTGCGCCGGGCTCCACTTAAAGCCGGGTATTTCGATCCCGAACTGAAAGCCGTGCGTATGCCCGCTTAGCGTAAGGTCGATGTCCGGGTAGCCCGGACGGACCTTCGCATCCCAGTGCGTTGGGTCATGACTCAGGAGTACTTTACAGTCACAATCTTCAGTTCCAGCGGTAGCCTTGGGCAGATCGGCCTTACGGGGGAAACGGAAAGCGGAGCCCCAGTTTTCTACACCAATGACCCCAAGCTTGTGCCCGTTGATTTCGAAGATGCGGTTGTCATCGCGCAAGAGGTCCCAACCGAGGGCGGCGTGGTAGCCGTAGAGGCGTTCCATATTTTCGGCGATGGCCGCTTTTTCTTCATCGCTGCCCTTGGGGTAGCCCCAGTCGTGGTAGGTTCCGTAGTCATGGTTCCCCAGGATGCTAAAGACGCCGTATTTGCCCCGGACTTCCTTGAAGATGTCGATAAAGGGCACAATTTCATTTGCTTCGCTGTTCACCAGATCTCCGGTAAAGCAGACGATGTCTGCGTTCTCGGCGTTGATCATGTTCACGGCGTTCTTAAGTGGTTCGGAGCGGGTCCAGCTGCCCGAGTGCATATCAGAAATCTGCACAATTTTGAAGCCCTCAAGTCCGGCGGGCAGGTTTTTCACCGGTATGTCCGTTGCGAAGCGACGGTAGCGGTAGGCGTTGCGCACAATGCCGTAGGTAAGCGTTGCCAGCGGTACGCCACCGGCAATCAGTGCGGCCTTAGCCATGAAGCGGGATCGACTTGTATCCCGCTCCGTTACCGGGCTTACTTTATTAGCGATCCAGCTTACGCCTCGGCGCAGGTCGTCAATACCAAGCAATAGTACAATCGGCAGCTTACAGATCCAGGCGAGGAATAAGCTGACCCTAACGATCATTTTTGCGTTCTTCCCCCAGCTGTCGGTCACCTCAAAAACGTTGAGTAACAGAATGGTGAAGGCCACTAGCGAAATCCCCCAATATACTGCGTAACCAATTCGTCGGGTGGTCGGTTTGTAGGGGCTCAGCCAGCTGCGGACAGCCTGAAAAGCATAAATATCAAGTGCCAGCAGAACGGCAAGAAAAGTCAGTAGTCGAAGGATCATGGGTTGCATAACGTAGTGAACCAGTTATCGGTTGTCAGTTGTCGGTTGTCAGTTGTCGGTTGTCGGGGCCACCCCCCAACTTACTTTGCTCCTTTGCACCGTCCATGGCACCTGCGGCCGCGCCTACCTCCGCAGGAAGCAGCGCAGTTAAATCAGCGTATTGAATCGATGGCAAAATACCTGCGCGGATAGTCATCGCCCGCCAATACGTAGGGCTTTACCCACTGCGAGTCTTGGAAGACCTCGATGCGGTGTTTTCCGCCCAGGGCGTGAAGGGTGAACGTTGCAAAATACTTTTCGCGGTCCATCACTTCGTCAAAGTAATCGGCGTATGCTGGCGGGCCATCAGGCGCGGTCGCAGGTGCAATGAAGGTTTTTGAGAGCCGGAGAACCTCCGTTGTATCAACCCGCCAAAGGAGAGAATCATGATAGCTCACCGTAATACTATCCACTTCTGCCGGCTCAATGGCCAAAGACCTTTTGCCCCGATACGTCTCAAAACGAAGCATCCGTTGCAGCGGTCTGCTTACGCTATTCGGCAAAGCATACACATCCCCCGTTGCCTCCACGCGAACCACCGGCGGGCTACCCGCCGGGAAACGAAAGTTCAATACTTCACGCTCGGTACCCGGCCCTAATAAGGAGACATCAGGCCCGGGTTCCGGAGGGAAGCGGTGCATAACGGAGTCGGTTCGCAAGTTCCCCAGCATCCGTACCAGCTCCTCCACCGCATAACTCTGGCCGTAGATTTCTATTGCGCCCTGCTTAACTACCCAGTTGTCTTTTTCCGCCAGAAAAATCCGGTAAGTCCGCTTATCGTTGGTCACCGTAAGTTCGTGTAGGCTTCCCGTATCGGTCAGGAGCAAGTGCTCACGCAGCGGGCCAGAGGTATACGGCTGAAGGTAAAACCAGCCTACATAAGCCAGTGCGGCAAAGATTACTATTGGGATTAAGGTGCGCATGGGTTAAGGGGGGAAGGGCGTGTTGGTTGAGGCAGGGCATATCCTGTCTGTACAAATTTAGAGCAGACCTTATCGGCTTAAGCTTTTTCCTTTAGAAAGTCTTGAAGTTTTGTCATCGCTCTGGCCCGATGGCTCATGCTTCGTTTTTCGGCGCCGGTCATTTCTGCGAAGGTCCGTCCGTCTCCGTCGGAGGGGATGAAGATGGGGTCGTAGCCGAAGCCGTCGGTACCATCACTGACGCCCTCGCTGATGTGGCCCTCACAGCGGCCTTCGAAGAGGTGTTCTTCGCCGTTCATGATGAGGCAGAGGAAGGTTCGGAAGCGGGCGGAGCGATCGGCTTTGCCCCTTAATCCGGTCAGTACCTTATTGTTATTGGCCTCGGCACTCCGTGCTGGCCCCGCATAGCGAGCGGTAATTACACCGGGGGCGCCGCCGAGGGCGTCTATCTCCAGGCCGGTATCTTCGCTGAAACAATCGTAGCCGTATTTTTCCTTTACGTAACGGGCTTTCTGCTCTGCGTTTCCGGCCAGGGTGGGTTGGGTCTCTGGGACATCTTCGTGACAGCCAATGTCTTCCAGGCTCAGGAACACGTACTGATCTCCAAGCTGGGCTTTGATCTCGGCTATTTTATTTTGGTTGTTAGTGGCGAAGACTAGGTTGGGCATAGTATTGTAATTCTTAAACTAATTGGTTCATAAAGGAGCAATATTGTCAGTTACCCTTCTCGCATAAAGCCTCCCTTAACTCCCCGCCAAAGCGCACCAGCAGGTCCGTTATCTCCCTTAGCTTTAGCCGTGGCGATTTCTCCTGCGGAAGGGCTTTTCATATAGGTTACACCCGCCACCTGAACCGGGAAGTAATTGGCAACTTCAAAGTGTAAGCCAAGCGTTTTCAGGTCTTGTCCGAAAAGGAGAACACGTTTGATGTTGAGGTGGCGAACAAGTCCGATAAGATCAAGTGAGCCTGAGGTTGGCTTCCATTCCAGCAGCTGCAACTGGAGCTTGGGTTCGTCAAAGCCAGCAGCTCCAAGTACCCGGGCCAGAAACTCAAAATCCGTATCATAAACGATCAACATATCCACGCCTTCCACTGCATTGGGTGAAAGCTGACGCAAAGCGTCGTCATAATTGGGTTGACCAATGAGGTCTATATCAGGAAACGTGGACATGGGGCGAAGGTAATGAACTCGCTTTAGCTATGGGTAAAAAAACCTATCTTGAAACCTCAAACCCAACCAAATGAAAAACCTCCTTACTCTCCTTTTGGTCTGCTCCATATTGCCGCTAACCGCACAACCCGTTGGTTACCAAAAGCCCGACAAAGCCATTCTCGATCTGGTAGACGTCCCCCTTGCCCCTGGTGTACTCATGGACGATGCCCGCGAGTTCATGGTACTCACCTACCGCGACGCCTACAAATCCATCGAAGACCTCAGCCGTCAGGAAATGCGGCTTGGTGGCCTTCGCATCGATCCTGCGACCAACATCGGTAGCCGGACGACTTACTCCAACAACGTAGCTGTTCGCCGTGTGACCGGGAAGACCAAACTAATGGAAGTTATGGGCCTGCCTGATAAGCCAAAGCTCGCCAACT
Source organism: uncultured Lewinella sp. (assembly GCA_964410795.1). Classification (GTDB taxonomy): domain Bacteria; phylum Bacteroidota; class Bacteroidia; order Chitinophagales; family Saprospiraceae; genus Neolewinella. The sequence goes on from CAYPIM010000083.1 coordinate 20,574, forward strand.
TCACCTGGAGTCCGGATCAGACCAAAGTCGCCATGACCCACACTACTACTGACGGTGTAGAAGTATGGTTCCTTGATGTTGCTGCCGCATCGGTAAAACGCGTTACTGACGCTTCCGTCAGCCCCGTAAACGCCAACCTTGGTGACGTCATCAACTGGTCTGAAGACGGTCAGAGTATGCTCCTCAAAATGCTGCCTGCGAACCGCAAAAAACTCATTGACGGCGCCACCGCGGTACCGACCGGGCCCACCATCTCTACCGCCGACGGTAAAAAAGCACAAAACCGAACCTATCAGGATCTGCTCAAAAACCCCAACGATGAGCACAACTTCGAGCAGCTCGCCCGCTCCACGATCATGAAAGTCCGCCTGGATGGTTCAAGCGAAGAATTCCTACCTACAAATATGTACCGGGGTGTAAGCTTTAGCCCCGATGGGGAATACGTAATGGTTACCGCTATCGAGCGCCCCTTCTCTTACCTGGTGCCGTACTACCGCTTCCCTTCCGTAACAACGGTCTACACCAAAGAAGGAAAGAAAGTTAATGATGTAAACATTGTGCCCCTGATTGAGGACCTCCCGAAAGGTTTCATGGCTACCCAACCGGGAAGACGCAGCGTTAGCTGGCGTTCTGACCGGGCTTCAACGCTGGTTTACGTCGAAGCACTAGACGAAGGCGACCCCGCTAAGGAAGTTAAATTCCGTGACCAGGTCTTCACCCTTCCCGCACCCTTCGCCGGTAAGGGCAAACCGCTGGTAAAAACCATCAACCGCTACGCCGGGATCCGGTGGGGCAACAACAAAACAGCCATTCTTTACGACCGTTGGTGGAATACGCGCAACACCAAGACCTATGTGTTCAACCCCTCCGACCCCAGCAAGGAGCCCCGCATTATATCCGACCGAAACTACCAGGATCGCTACAGCGACCCCGGGAACTTCGTCTCTAAGCGCAATAAATGGGGCAGTTCCGTACTGGCTATGAAGAACGGCTTTGCTTATCTGCTCGGCGCGGGCTATTCAAAAAAAGGACAGTTCCCATTTCTGGACCGCATGGACTTAGAGACGACCAAGACTGAACGCCTTTATCAGTCCAAATACACCGACAAGGTTGAAAGACTCCGCGATTTCGACGTTGAAGCGAATCGATTGATGGTACGCATAGAATCCCCTACGGAATACCCCAACTATGCCTTCCGTGATGCGCGCTCCGGTAAGGTCACCCCGATCACTAGGTTTGACAACCCATTTGCAGCACTCGGCAAAGTCCACAAAGAGGTGATCAATTACAAAAGAGACGATGGACTGGACCTTTCTGGCACGCTTTACCTGCCCGTAGGTTACGAGAAAGGTAAGAAGTACCCAATGATCCTCTGGGCCTACCCGCGTGAATACAAAGACAAGGCTAGTGCAGCCCAGACAACCAGCAATCCGAACAGCTTCATTTACCCTTACTACGGTAGCCCGATTTATTGGGTCACCCGTGGCTACGTGGTGCTCGATGCTGCGGCCTTCCCCATCGTCGGAGAGGGTGATACAGAACCGAATGATTCGTTCCGTAAGCAGCTCGTAAGCAACGCAAAAGCGGCTATTGATGCGGTAGACGAATTGGGACATATTGACCGCGATCGCGTAGCGGTCGGTGGTCATAGTTACGGAGCGTTCATGGTAGCGAACCTGCTAAGCCACTCGAATCTTTTTGCGGCGGGCATTGCCCGTAGTGGTGCTTATAATCGTACGCTAACGCCTTTCGGTTTCCAGTCTGAACAACGCTCTTATTGGGACGCCCCCGAGGTGTATAACACTATGTCTCCCTTCATGCACGCTGAAAAGATGAAGACACCGCTCTTGCTCGTTCACGGCGAAGCAGACAATAATTCGGGCACCTACCCGCTGCAATCCGAGCGTTACTTTAACGCGTTAAAGGGCCTCGGTGCTACCGTCCGCCTGGTAATGCTTCCGAAGGAAAGCCACGGCTACCGGGCGAAGGAATCTATTCTCCACCTGCTCTGGGAGCAAGATCAGTGGATGGAGAAGTTCGTCAAGAACAAGGGAATTATTAAGCCGTAGGGAGTCAGGAGTATAGGAGTTGGGAGCTGCTGCCGTAGTTGTCGTTCACTGCGCTTTGCTTATTCACCTTGAAGTAGTACTGTGTACTAATGGATGAGTTCATAAATACCAACTCCAAACTCCCCCCGCCAATAATCACATTTTCGGCATCTGTTTACAACCAAACCCGCCGCCGTGAACGTTACCCCTACCGTAGCCCGCATTCCGCAACTGTATAAAGTAATATCCGGCATTACCTATTCCTTACGCATTGGCAAAATTTTTGGTGTCCCGACCGATTTGCACTGGACCTTCATCTTTGTGCCCATCGCCATTTTATACTTTGGCTACACCCCTGGCTACGGTATGAACTGGCAATCAGTAGCCTGGTGGAGTACCATTGCGCTCTTACTATTCACCTTCATCCTCATCCATGAGCTCGGCCACGCGCTGGTGGCGCGCGACCGGGGTGTACGGGCGGAACGGATCATCCTCTTTCCTCTCGGGGGAGGAGCTTATTTGCCGGATCAACCGAAGCAGCTTTGGGCCGAGGTGCTTGTATACGCAGCCGGACCGCTGGCGAATATCTTCCTGGCCATCCTCGCATGGATCGCCCTGCTTCTTCGGCCAGATGGCGAGTTACTCATCGCTTACTTCCTGCGTCTTTCGGGCAACATCGTTATTCAACCAGCAATTTTGGATCAGATTCTCGGTATCACCCTTGGCGTGAATCTTCTCCTGGCTGTAGGAAACCTTTTACCTGCCTACCCCCTGGACGGAGGTCGAATTCTGCGGGCTTTACTGCGCAAACCACTCGGTGCCCGGGGTTCTACCATAGTCGTTACAACACTCGGTCTCATCATCGGCCTTCCGTTAATCTGGCTTGGCTTTAAACTAGGCGACCCACTCCTGGCCTGTGGTGCGGTTTTCATCATCCTGCTTTCCGGAATGGAGTACCGCAATGGTTGGCAACGGCGGCGGCTTGCAAAGACGGAGTCAGACCTCGTTCTCCGGGTTCCAGCGGATCAAAGTATACGTGTTTTCACCTCCGAATCCGTAGGAGCCGTTCGCCAGCGCTTCCGGGTATCCGGCTGGCCTGTGCTCCCAGTATTTAACCAATGGAACGAACAGATTGGCTTTGTGGAGGCTAATGTTCTGAAAGAAGAAGCGAGCTCAGACGATGAGATTGTCGCTCCGTACTGCGAAGCCGAATTCATCACCGCTGC
>CAYPIM010000084.1:0-23137 GCA_964410795.1 uncultured Lewinella sp.
AGCTAATTTTACGCTACGAGCGTTCGGACAGAAAAAATAGCCCTAGCCTCGCTTTCAGCGAGTTAGGGCTATTTTTATCTTTCCTACCTCCTTCGCTCCAACCTCAACTTTTTAGCGTAGGCGGTCGGACCGATCGTTTTTGGTGGAGGAATCGAGCGAAGCGACAATTTTCCATCAAAAATGTCGGTCCGAACGCTCGAAGCGGGCCAAAGTTCGGGATGACTCCTGTTTCCTTTGGCGACTGCTTGCCCGTTTAAGCTGGTAGTCGTGGATTGTTTGTGCTACTACGCGAAAAACGCAAGAGGTTTTTTAAGAGACGAAGCCCTTAAAACCTCCCCTTGCACCTGCGCGCCGTCGCCCTGATGATCTCTAAAGTGAGCTTTTTAGCACATGATCATGTCCACCGACTCCTGCGCCTCACGGAGCGATTCCCGGAAGTCTTGTCGGGCACTTATAATGGCGCAGCCCTCAAAACGGCGTACTTCGTCGAGGTAGTTTTGGGCGGCGGTCCGGTAAGCTTCGCAGTTGGCGACGGATTGGTCATTAGCGTAAAGCACCGCTGCATCATTAAGACCAGCAGCAGCATTGGTTACGGCTTCGCCATAAGTTTGATCGTTGCAGAAAGAGGGGCTGATGAGGCCATCGTCGTCGTTACCGCCACAAGCAGCAAAGGAAAGGGTAATGGCCATGAGGCCAAGGAAAAGAAATGTCTTCATTATTGGGAGTTATTTACCCGTTTATATCCCTAAATGAAGTGCCGTTACGCTAAACTGTAGATTTTATTGATTACGCTTTAAAGCGTATTCAAGGGCCTTAACCAGGGTTCGCGCGCACCTTGGCTTACCATCTTGCGCTTCGCTGCATCCGCCTGGACCCGACTTGCGAAGGGGCCGATAAGGATTTTGAATGCTGTTCGGCCGTTTACGGTGCTAATGTTGACGAGAACGGGCATGCCGTGTTTGCGTTCCAGCTGTTCTACCTGTTTTAGTACGTTGGCAAACTCATTATTGACCCCAACCTGGAGACCAAACCCAGTACGCGCTTGTCCGCTTACCGAAAAACGGAAGAGATTTGTGCCAGTTACGATCGGACCGGTTGGCCTTGTGGGCGAGGGCGCAGGTGCCGGGGGCGTTGGAGGAGCAGTGGGGGTTGTTGTGTCTCGCGGCGGAGGGGAGGGTGGTGATGGAACAACTGGTGGAACCGTAGGCCGACTTGGAGGCGTGGTAGAAGTGCTACCACCGCTTTTCATTCGTAGGGCTTCTTTCACCGCAGCGTCAGCGTTGACGCGGCCGTAACCATATTTAGTGGAGTAGCCGCTTGAGTTGTAATCCCAACGGTTACCAATTTTATCCGCTGTACGTTCCAGGATGGATTTGACTTCTGAACTCTTCAGGTTGGGGTTGGCACTCAGAATGAGGGCACAGATGCCAGCAACCAAAGGGGTCGCAGAGCTCGTGCCGCCAAAGTGTTTGTAGTGCGGTCCACGGTCAATGCCATCAACGTAGTAACGTTTGTTGGCGGGCATTCCGGCGTTGCCCTGGTCCCAACCCGCTCGGGCGGCCAGGATGGGCCAACCTCCGTCGGATGGTGCGACGACGCTGATGCCGTTGCCCCGGTTAGAGTAACGGGCATGGGTGTCCGAGCTAGTACTCGCCCCTACAGCGATAACACCGGGAATGTTAGCGTAGTAATTGATGTATTCCCGGCCTTCGTTGCCCGCTGCGAAGACAACCACGCAGCCTTTACCATTGCGCCCCGTAGTAAGCGCTTTACGAATAGCTCTTTCGTGTTCTGCCCCCGGCCGGTAACGAGAATCGATGGTACCCCAGCTGCAACTGATCACGTCGGCCCGGTTGCGGATGCAATGACTGAACATTCGCTCCGTAAGGAACTTGGAGTAAGTAAGCCCGTGGAGCGGCATGAGCTTGGCGTTTGGAGCTGCGCCAACGATGCCCGTCCCGTTGGCAGAAGCAACGGCTACACTCGCGCAGGGAGTAGCGTGATCTCCAAACCGGGCACCAGTGGGCAGGGTCGCACCACCCGAGCTAATGCTTAGTGGAGCAACTGACTTTCCGCGCAGATCCGGGTGATTGAGGTCAAAACCATTGTCGATCACCGCAACGATAATTCTCGAAGAACCAAGGTTGCCAAGTCTGCGCCAGGCTGCCTTTACTTTGGCGTCGGCACCAACTTTGAGTCGGAAGTTAGGCACGTCAGTTACAAAACCCTTGTTTTCGAATTGCCAGGAGTGAGGGAGAAGCCCATCACGCGGCTCCATGAAGTACTGATCCAGCGGCACGTCAAGGTCGGGGTAAGACTTTTCTACCATGCTAAGTTTAGCCAGCGCTGCGGCAACCTTAAGCGGGTTAGGGCTTTTAGGGGTGACCTTACACACAACCGTCCCGTCTTCCCTGTCCTCGATGATCTCCAGCGCGAAGGCTTCGAAGATTACCTGTCGTTCCTCTATGCCTACACCGTCGGCCATCTCGCAGTAGATAATACCGGTGGCAACAACGGGGCGGTTGTCGCCTTCAGCGAAATAGACGTGGGTGCCAACTTCGACTTCCTGATGCGCGCGGACACGGTCCAGTGCATCGTCTACATTCTCTTCTGGGTTCAGCGTTACCACTTCGAAGCCTCCAAGATCGGGAATGACCTGGGCGTCAATGTCGTTCATGTCTTTACTGTCCACCTGTTTTTTTAAGCCGACCAGCTTGGTGGATTTGGTGAGGGTAAGTTCACCGTTCTCGGAAGGGATATTGATCTTAGACATGGACTTGGTGGTGCTTTTGCTTTGGGTTGTAAGGTAGTAAGTTTTGGTTTGATGTGCTTCTACTCCCAAAAAATGCGCAGAAAACACGCTACTGGACATTTCGACGCCCACTCCATCGAGTCTTAGACGAGATGTGTGCGAGGGTAGGAAATTCTAAAATGTCTAGTAGAGTAGTTTGAAATTGAAAAGATCAAGGCACGAGCGGAAACTTTAAACTAGTACAAACATAGCCTATGTCTTCGGATGAGATGCTTTGGTCGGAAAACGGTACTGGTTTATCCCATACCCGTCGTACATTGCCATTATGTCCGTAATTAATAGTGACAACATTAAGGGAGAAACCGGGACTTTCCTCGACCGTCTGGGGCATACCCTTACCCAACGACCATTTTACCATGCTGGCGGCTGGCTGGCCTTTTTTGTCTTATTGGTACTTATGCAGTGGCGGATTGGAGACTTTTCCTTTGGACTGTCGGTGGCTAATGAGGCGATTAATATTGTCTTCTATATTGTTGTTGTCTACATTAATCTATTGTACCTCTTTCCTCAATACCTTAAAAGGGGACAATACTGGACTTATCTATTGTTACTTCTCGGCGTCGCGTTAATCTTTACACCACTGAAATTAGTGTTGAAATACTTCCTTTTCTCTAAGGTCGGTAGTATTCAAGATGATATATTGAACAATCTCTATGCCTATTTTTTTAGCACCTTTCTGGTTGCTGGTTTAAGCACAGTAGGTAAGATTATGGTAGACTGGATTGTCCAAAACCGAAAAAAGACAGTCACTGAAAAGGAAAGCATGCAATCTGAGCTTCGTTTCTTAAAGAGCCAGATAAACCCACACTTCCTATTCAATACGCTCAATAGTCTTTACGCGCTGACCCTCAAAAAAGACGATAAGGCACCCGATATTGTCATTAAGTTGTCGGAGATGATGCGGTATATGCTCTATGAATGCAATGAACCACGGGTTCCGCTGAAGAAGGAAATTAATTACTTGAAGAACTATCTGGACCTAGAGCGGCTGCGGCAGCGCAAGGGGATAGACATCCAGCTAAAGGTGAATGGTAATGTCTCAGACCAGATGATTGCACCCCTGATGCTGATTCCCTTTCTGGAGAACAGTTTCAAGCATGGCGTTAATGCGAATATTAAAGACGGCTTTGTAGTGGCAACGCTCAACGTAGAACCCAAGGCTGTTCATTTCATCTTGGAAAACAGCAAAGGCTCACAAATGCCGAGTCAGCTACATGGCAACCGACCAAGTGGCGGTATTGGCCTGGTTAATGTGCGTAGGCGGTTGGATTTATTATATAAAGGCCGTTACGAACTGAATATCCGCGAGTCTCCAAGTACCTATGCCGTTCACCTTGACCTTGAACTGGCGCCCGCGCCCGTCGTAAAGCTGCCACCTGCTTTACCTTCCGATCCTTCTGGGCAGGGCGGTAAAGTGCTCAACTAAAACAACAGGTTTTAACTTCCATTTAACGATAATTCATCCAGGTTCGTCGAGCATTTTACCCTTTATTACCTTATCCCTTTACTTTAGCACCATGATAAACGCAATTATAGTAGATGATGAGCCTCTAGCTCAGGATATCCTCGAAACCTATCTCGAGAAAATCCCCCAAATAGAACTCATCGCCAAATGTGACAATGCCTTTGAGGCCAATGACGCACTGAAAGCCAACGACATTGATTTGATGTTCCTTGATATCAATATGCCACAACTTACCGGAACAGATTTTTTAAAGGGACTCTCTGATCCGCCAGTAACCATCTTCACAACCGCATATCCAAACTATGCCCTTGAAGGCTTTGAACTTAATGCGCTTGACTACCTGGTGAAGCCGATCAGTACCGAACGCTTCCTTACGGCTTGTAACCGTGCCATCGAGCAAGCTGAGTTGAAGCAGAAAGCTAATGCTGGCGAAGTGGTAGAAGACAAGTCTGGAGCTGACTTCTTTTTCGTAAAGGCCGACAAAAAACTTGTTCGTGTTAATCTCGCTGATATTGTATACATCGAGGGGCTCAAAGATTATGTGATCATCAGAATGCCAGAAGATCGGGTAATCACTCTGCAGACTATGAAATCACTCGACGAGCGCCTACCAAGTGCTGATTTTCAGCGTATTCATCGTAGCTACATTGTTAATGTGAACCGCATCGAAGCGCTACATGGTAATATGGTTGAGGTGAAAGAGAAGGGCAAAACGACCTCCTTACCCGTAGGCAAGTCTTATCGTGAGGTCCTGTCAGGACGAATTGAAGGTTTTAAATTGTAAAAATCACTTTTTATTTGTCTACGTGTAAAAGCGGTTAGTCACCATTTCAGGTGGCTAACCGCTTTTCTTTTCTAACATAGTTACTCCTACGTGCACGTATTGTTGCAATATAATAGTCTGAATTTTCTTGTTTTGCCTAATTATCGCTAAGTTTGAGCCAATAAAACACACAATATGAAAAAGTATATCGCCGAGTTTATTGGTACATCATGGCTGGTGTTGGGGGGCTGTGGCAGCGCTGTTCTAGCGGCTGCCTTCCCTGAGCTTGGCATCGGATTCGTAGGCGTTGCCATTGCTTTTGGCCTTACTGTTGTCTCCATGGCTTACGCCATCGGGCACATCTCTGGCTGTCACCTTAACCCAGCGGTTTCGCTGGGCCTCTGGGCTGGCGGCCGTTTTGACGGCAAAGAGCTACCCGGGTACATCATCGCCCAGGTGTTGGGAGGCATTCTTGGTGCTGGTATTCTCTACATGATTGCTACTGGGAAAGCCGGCTTTGAAGTTGGAGGCTTTGCCTCCAATGGATACGGAGAACACTCTCCTGGTGGTTATTCTATGACGGCAGCACTGATCTGCGAGGCCGTACTTACCTTTTTCTTCTTATTCGTTATCCTTGGTACTACCCATTCCAAAGCTCCCGCAGGGCTTGCAGGCCTGGCGATTGGCTTGTGTCTTACCCTGATTCACCTGGTTAGTATTCCAGTGACGAATACCTCCGTAAACCCCGCGCGTAGTACCAGCCAGGCATTGTTCGCCGGTGGTTGGGCCGTTGAGCAGCTATGGCTTTTCTGGGTTGCCCCAATTGTTGGAGCGCTTATTGCCGGCTTTGTCTACAAGTTCCTCTCTCCAGAGGAAGGCTAAACGAACAAGAGCTTTTATTCTTTGGCTTAATTTAAAGTGGCCAAGGCCACTTACATTTCAAGAGGATTTAAGCGTCAGATTATTGAGAGCTTGTTGGGTAAATTCCCAACAAGCTCTCTTTGTTTTACTTTACAGCCGGGTGCCCAACACCTTCCCGTTTTCCGGAGACAGGAATAAACTTAAGGGGTGGGTAAGATGCTGTGACGTTTTCTACATTGCCGCCCATCAGAAATTTACCAATGGCTGGGCCAATAGCCGGATGCGTTAGAATTTGCTCATGCCCCGCGTTTTGGACGATGATGTGATGTGCGTTGGGTAAGCTCCAGCGTAAGCGTTCGGCCTGGTAGGGAGGGGTATTCATATCCAGGGTGCCGCTTAATAATAGGGTAGGAGCGGTGCTGGTAAAGTCAGACCGAAACTTATCGCCGAGTTCTGGAATGTCAAGTGCTTTCAGAAGGCCTTTGTAAGGGCGGTTTAATACGCCCTCGAAAATACTTTCCTTAGCTTGTTGCTCAATGGTTTGGAGACGCTCCGTACTGGCTCCAGAGGCAATGTCAGTGGCCAGTGACATAGCGTGCAGGCCATACATTCCGCTAATACGTTTTTGGACGAACCAGGTTAGGGATTTGTAGTCTCCCTGGTCGATGTCGTACAATAATTTGGGGATGACTGGGAGATCACTTGCATCGCCAAGGTCACGGGCCAGGACGTAATCGAGACCAAACTTCCCTACTTTAAGGTTCATTGGTTTACCGTTTAGCGGGCTGCGCAAGGAGACTGTCACTGGAGATTCGGTCAGCTTTTGGGCTACTCTTTGGTAGAGGGCTTCCAGGTTAGGGATGTCCTGTTTTAACTGGTCGTCAGCACTAACCATCGCGGAGAGTTTTCGGAATTGGGCGTCCATTCGCAGTGGGTATTTAAGGGTCTCATCAAGCCCTTCCACGCCAACTAGTATGGCCTTCTCCAAGTGCTTGCCAAAGTATTTCATGTAGGTTTGCCCAAGGTGGGTGCCGTAGCTAAAGCCAAGGATGGAAATTTTATCAAGGCCGAGCGCCTCGCGGAGGGCATCGATGTCTTTAGCACTCTCCAGTGTGTCGTATCCGTCAAGGTCAATATTGCGTTTATTCCATGCATCTACGGCCTTCGGAATCATCTTCATCATATGCTGATGAGCCGCTTTTTCAGTAACGAAAACATCTTCGGGGAGCGGGGCCATGTTTACCCAGGTCATCCGTTCCCGGGCATTGCCGGTGCCGCGTTGGTCGAGCAGGATAACATCGCCCAGGCTGAGAAGTCCTGCCCACCGTTCAAGTGCCTGAGGAGACTCGGCCATCCAGCTAGCACTGGAGCCAGGCCCTCCTTCTAGGTATACTACTGGAGGAATTGGCGATGCCGCTTTGCTCTTTAGTCGAATAAATTCAACCTTGATGGACGTAGAACTTTTGTCGTCCCGGTTTTCGAGAACGATTATATGACCTGCCTCTGCATCTATTTCCTGACCAGAAGCAGTAGTGAATGTGGTGGCTACCAAGTGGAGGTCTTCGCCTTTTTGGGCGGCGGCAAGCAAAGGCAGGAAAAGTAGAAGGGTAGTACTAAATAGATGACGCATGTTGAGCGGTGTTTGATGAATTGATATGACAAACTTCTACCCCTGAATCCGGACTATTTTCTAACTACGCCGTACACCAAGCTCTTGCGGATGAACACCCCTTTGCTGGCGATTAAAAAACCTTGACCGCTGCAAACCTTTATTCGGATGGAGTTGCGCGCTTTTCGTCGCAATTGGAAATATTCTTCCCCATCTGAATGCATCTTTATATCATGTTACACCGATTTTATGATGTATTGTTTGCCCGCAACAACCGCTGGCAACTTTGGTTTTGGGCCATCGTCTTGATGGAAGCACCGGTTAGTGCTGCACTTGGAAATGGACAAGGGCTCGGAGAGTCCGTTTTGTTTCGGATTTTGGGACTGGTTACCAAGATGTTGGCGGCCTATTTTCTTGCCTATTACTTGATCCCAAAGCTGTTGTTTCGGCGGAAGTACTTACTCTTTATCGTGATCACGCCCGTAGCAGCTGTGGTGCTTTCCGTGTTGGCGAGGTTTCTTAATATCTACGTCGCTGAGGCTTTATTATACCCGAATTCTCCGAACGAAAACCTACTAGAAATTATCAGTAGACTGAAAGAAACCATTGATATTTATCTCGGTCGTTTTATTTCTGTTGCCTTCTGGTTTGCGTTCATCAAAACGGGCATCGATCAGTTGCGGAGTGAAAAACAAGTAGAACAGTTGAGTAAGGAAAAAGCAACGGCCGAACTTAGCCTGCTTAAAGCACAGATTCACCCGCATTTCCTTTTTAATACCCTCAACAACCTTTATACGCTTACGCTAGAGAAATCCGATGATGCCCCGGGAGTCGTAGAGCGACTCTCAGCTATGCTTGACTATTTATTGTATCACTGCAACGCGCCCCAAGTTCTGGTAAGTAAGGAAGTTGAACTGATTGAAAATTATATCCAACTGGAAGCGCTTCGCTATGGGGAGCGTCTTGATCTAACCTTTACTCATCGTTCTGATGATGAACAGGCTAACATTGCTCCTTTACTCCTGATTTCTCCAGTTGAAAATGCGTTCAAGCACGGCGTCAGTGGCAACGTTGATTCACCAGCTGTCGATATTGAATTGGTCGTTGAAAACGGCATTCTCACCTTCAGCGTTTGGAACAACAAACCTGTCGTCCCGACTAAAGATGAGGCATCTTATAAGAAGGGAATTGGCCTGGCCAACGTGCAACGTCAGTTGAAAATGATCTACCCCAAGCACCACACATTGACCATTACTCCAGAGGTAGAGGAGTATACCGTAGATTTGAGGATAGAACTCTGAGCCAATGACCAAGATCAATTGTATCATCGTAGACGATGAGCCTTTGGCCATTCGTTTGCTTACCGCACACGTAAAACGTATTCCGGAATTGAACCTACTGGCAAGCTTTGAGAACCCAACGGAAGCGTTGGCTTTCCTACGCGACCACAAGGTTGACTTGCTCTTACTCGATATTCAGATGCCAGTGATCACCGGTCTTGAGCTCGCCCGGATGCTGCCGGCTACGACCCAGGTGATTTTTACTACTGCTTACCGGGATTTTGCCGTAGAAAGTTACGAACTCGAGGTGGTAGACTACCTGGTAAAACCCATCACCTTCGCTCGTTTTTACCAGGCGGTGAATAAATCTATGCTCCTTAAACCTGCCATGGAACCTGCGCACCTGCGCCCTACTCCTGACACCGTACTACTCGCACCAGCTTCGGATACTTCCCAAATTTTTCGCTACGTCAACGTCAATAAAAAACGCGTCAAGGTGCGGTACGAAGACATCACACACGTTGAAAGCCTGAAAGACTATATCCATATCCATACTGCTGCGGGCCCAGTGGTGACCAGGGAGAAAATAAGCGATTTTGCCGCAGAACTCCCAGCTTATTTCCTAAGGACACACCGTTCCTTTGTCGTCAATTCTCGTCGAATCACTGCCTATACGGCCCACGATGTTGAACTCGGAGAAGTGGAAGTACCCATCGGTGCGAGTTACAAAGTGGCCGTGATGGAAGCACTGAAGTAATGCTTTGACGGCAGTAGGGAAAGCACTACTTCACTACAATTCGAGCCCCGTTCGTATTCGCCCCAAACTCCGGCGCGTACATACACTGTACCCGACCCAGGCCATTACTAAAGCTTCCCGCATAAGTAGCGAACAGGTCGTACTCTACCGTAAAGGTGCCCTTCGGTAAGTGGTCAATGAAAAAGTTTGTCGCTAGGTCTCCGGGAGCGAAATAGTAGCCCAGCCCTCCTTTATACTGGTAACCGGAGAGTTGTTCGATGGGCTCGAAAGTAGCGGCTCGCCGGTCTTTAAGGTGGACGAAATCCAGCTCACGGTCGCTGCGTAGGGTCAGTTTTACGGTTACGCGGTCGCCAGGGCTGAGCGGTGCGTTGGCCGTGATGGGCTCCAGACGGATCCCATCTTCGGTCGGAATGCGGCGGTAGAGTTCGCGCTCCAGGGTGAGTGGCCCGTCACTAGCCGTTTCTACGCGTTCAGCTAGTTCGGTGTACTGCCAGTAGACGCCACCCCAGACGAGGCGATTGTCTTTATTCTTCACCTTCACGGAGGCGAGTCCGCTCGAGATGTCGGTGGCGGCAACGTCTACGGAAAAAGCTCCGGTGGCGGCTTCCGCCGTTTCCTGGGCGGCGCGCACGCGGGATGCAAGGTTCTTTTTTGAGGCATAGCCCGGCCACGCAACTTCCAAAGGCTCTCCGGGCCCGTCGGTCCAGTTTGTTCCCGTATTGAGCAGGGCGAAGACGGCGGCAGCGGTAGACTTGGTGGTCGCCCAGCGGTTGGTCCGTTTGTTGGTCAGCAGCCACAGACGCATGTCGTCTAGCTCCTCCGTCGTACCTCCGGCAAGCTGGAATGCTTCGAGAATGCGGCAGTGGGTCTCGATGGGTAGGTTCTGCCAGCGGTAGCCACGGCCGTATTTCCAGAACATACCGAACTCATCCTTATGCAATGCGCGTTCACGGAGAGAAGTGATGATCTTCTTCGCCAGCTGTGGCTCCCGCTTAGCGGCGGAGAGACCGTTGGTAGTTACGTCCGTTGCGGCGAGTAAAGCCTGCTCGTACAGGCCGTAGCTCAGCCACTCCGCCCCCGCTCGTTCGGTAAAGAAGGCCAGTGCTTCACTAACGCTTTTCTCAAGGTTAGCAGAAGATGCTCCGGAAAGCGCCCGCGCGTAGAGGTAATGAACCACCGAAGAAGACGGGCGGTAATCTTTCTTCCAGTCTTTCTCGTCCTTCATCCGGCGCAAGAGTTTCTGGTAATCTTCCTTCAGCTCCTGGTCTAGCCAGAGGATGGCACTTGCGGAGATGGACTGTACCCGGCCTTCCTGGCTGTCGGATACAACGTCGAGCTGGCGCAGGCGCGCCATGGTTTCTACCACATACTGCGTCATGTAGCGGTTGCCGCGCCCGCCAGGGAACCAGCCAAAGTAACCAGATTGGGCCTGGCGATTGGCGAGTTTGTCCAGCGCAGCGGTTTGCTCGTCGGCAAGGCGTTTGAGATCGAAGAGTTCGCCGATGCGAACGCGCTGCTTGCTTTCATTTTCGGCAGCGCGGAGCCACGGCGTCTCGGTCAGGAGCGCATTCTTCAGTTGCTGGTTTTGTTCCAATTCGGACTTCAGGGCGTTAGTGTCTTGCTGCCACTGGCGGAAGACCTGCTCCAGGATCGGCTTGTCCTGTACCGTAGCGTAGGCGAGCTGGTTGGCGAAGTAGCGGTTGGCCAGCTGTTCGGTACAATCGTAAGGATACTCCATCAGGTAAGGGAGCGACTTCAGCGCCAGCCAGGCGGGGTTGGTCGTGGCCTGGAAGGTATAGTTTACATGCTGTAAGCTTTGGCTGTTATTATTGGCCATTACGGGGAGTGTAATGGTCTTCTTCTCCTTCCGCTTGAGGTAGAAGGGCTGGCTGACGGTGATCAGCGTCCGATCCGTCAAAACGGGGATAACGTTTTCTTCGCCATCAGAGAAACCTTCTCCCCGAGCAATGATGCGGTAGCCGATTGGCCCAGTGGTGGAAAAACCGTCGGGGATGGTGAGGGCAAAGCTTACCGCTTCACCGGAGTTCGGGGCAATGGTCTGCTCCTTAATCCACTTCCCTGCACCTGCGGCCGCGCCCCCGGAAAGGGAAGAAAGGATTAAGGGAGCAAAGGATTGGTCGGTCGCCGGGTCGAACAATTCCAGCGAAACCGCAACGTCCATCGCCTTATCGGTCATATTGTTGACGCGGGCGGTGAGGCCCATCTCATCGCCCTCGCGCACGAAGCGTGGGACATTGGGCAGTACCATCAATTCTTTTTGCGTCACGATCGTTTGCTCGGAAATTGCCGTAGCCAGCTCTTTGTCGTGGGCGAATAGGCGGAATTTCCAACTCGTCAGTGCTTCCGGGCTGTCAAAGCTGATGACGAGGTTACCGTCCTGATCGCTCGTTAGGTCGGGCAACCAAAAGGCGGTTTCCTGCAGGTTCTTGCGAATTTTGACCGGAGCCTCGGTCGCTTCTTCCTGGGGCGCTGGCGGCGGCGGTGGTGGCGGCGGAGCTGCTCCTCCACTGGCAGGGGCGGCCACTGCGTCCATTGACGCTTCTGCTGCCTCCATCTCAGGAGCAGCCTGTATACTGTAGGCGGCCGGCGGAGCGCTGCTCCGCTTCATCATCATCGTTCTAGCATTTCGACCACGTTCGTAGCCGTAGCGCCCAAACGGACTAAGGTCCAGCTGCGGCAGCTGTGGAATTTCTTTCAGGTCCGGCCAGCGTATGTTGCTTCTGCCGGAAGCGCTGAGGGTGCCGCTGGTCAGTAAGTTCATGTTTTGTCTCCCGCCATTGAAGCCAGGGAAGGCGTTGAAACTCCAACCTCGATTCGGGTTGATCTGGTCCAGACTGGCGTCGTACATGGAAGCAAGGGCCGCTGCGGGTACTGGGGTGCCGTCGGCATTTTTTACGGTCAGCGTCCACCGTTCAGGCTCGCCGGGGCGGAGCTTGTCGCGGAAGGTGGCGTAGTCGATCTTCAGCTTTTTATTGTCCCAGCCGAGGTTGAAGCGCATTTGGGAGTTATGGCTCCTGTTCAGGCTTATGTATCCAACGGAGAGGTGGAGGCCGCCCCGGTCCGCATCCGTTGGAGTGTAACTGAATACTGCCTTTTTATCGGCGGATTTCTCTACGAGTTGGAAACCCTTGCGGCTGCCCCAAAGACCATTGACATTAGGCAGGGCGACGGCTGAAACCAGGGTCATGGTGACGGTCTCGCCCACTTTGGGGTTGCGGTTGCTCACTTTCGTGAAGTTGTCTACACCGGCGGGCAGTTCGGCATTATCAGTGTCGAGCACGGCAAAAGTAGACGATGCGCCTGCGGAGCCGTCGGGGTACGTCCAGTCCAGACGGTAATGCCCTACGGGCCAGTTGCTGGCGTCAAGATCAAGACTAGCCTCTCCGTTTACGACCTTCAGTTCACCCTGATAAACGGGGCTTCCCAGGGTAGGCCATTCCTCGAGCTCGGCAGTTGCTTCAGAAGCGAGGCCGGGGAAGCGGCTTTGGTAATCTTTTGGGGCCAGGATCGGCCGGTCAGGGAAGCCCCATTTGCGGTCCTTAAGGGAAGTTCCCGGTTTGGTTACCTGCGTAATGGAGAGGTTTACGGCCAGGTTTTCGTCTGCGCCGGCGGCGCGGATGGTAAGGCTGTCGGATTTGTCCAACAGATCCGTTGACGGCCGGAGGGCGATGATGGGTTTTTCGCTCCGAAGGCTTACGTCCGTAGATGCGTCGTGCGTTTCTCCGGTATCGTCGGCTACGTCGGCCTCAATGACGAAGCGAAAGCGCTTGCGCCCCTTCTGATTTTGCTTTTCGGGCGTGAACTTGATGACGAATTCACCCTGGCCGTCGGTTTCAGTCTCACCGTCGGCGATCAGCTCACGGTCATTGTTGTTGCCCCGGCCCCACCACCAGTAGCTTACTTCTTCAAGGAAGACGCGGTAGTTGACCTTCGCACCGTCGAGGCCCGGGCCAGCGTAAAGTTTTGCAGAACCTTTGACTTCTGTTTCTTCTTCAGCCACCGCGTAATCAGGGCCTTCCAGTTCGACCTCGAAGCGGGGACGTTTGTATTCCTCCATTTTAAAACTCACCCCGCCGCCATCGGTCTGAATCTGGAAGTTGCCAGTCAGTCCACCTTCGGGGAGTTTGAACTCGGTGCTGAAGCGGCTATACTCGTCGCTGATGACGGTCACTTTGCCCAGTTCCTGGAAGTTGGGATCCCGGAGGATGAGTTGGCGGCTTTCTCCGGTGAGCATCTCTGGCATCTCATCCGGGTTTTTCTGCCAGGTGAGGCCGTAGATTTTTACGGTTTGCCCCGGGCGGTAGATGTTTCGGTCCGTAAACAGCGGGGTTAGCGGGTAGGTTCGGCGGTTGTTATCTCGGTAAGTACGGAAGTAGCCGTCGTTGGTAACGAGTTGGTCTTTGTTCTTCTGGTCGTTGAGGATGAAGCGGACAGAGGTTCGCTCAATGTTCGGGTTCTCAAACCGGCCGTCGGCTTTGGTCGTTATGGTTTTAATGGTACTCCAGGTGTTACGATTCCGTTCGTTCCTGCGTTGCATTTCCACACTGACCCCAGCCCGTGCGGCACCGGTGGTTCGGTCCACTACCTCGAAAAAAACGTCTTCCCCGTCGTGAAAGCGGGCGACGGCCAGGTCGCTGACTTGAAAGTTGGTCACAGCAAGGTGACCTTTTTTTAGGTCAAAGCTCGCATCACTGCTGGAGACAAGGTAGTAGCGCCCGGATTTTTGTGCTTTCAGCCAGGTTTCGGTGGTGTGCTGTTCGTAGTCGTCGTTTGCTGGCAGGCGGAAGTCCGTCTTTGCTAAGGGCTTTTTGGCCACCAGTTTCGCGAGGGCTTTTTCGTCTAGCTGCCAGCGGTCGAATTTCTCGTCGGGGCCGGATTCGGGGGCGGGGTAGAGGCGGTGGTACACACGGCCGATGTTCCGGTAACTAAGGGAAACAAGAATGTTCTCCTTTTTGCCATAAACGGACTGGACGTTGACGCCGAGGGATTTTGTTTTAATCTGTCGGCGAAGCTGCTCTGTCGGCGTAGCAATAGCGGGGCTTTCATCGGTTATGCGCTCCAGGATAGAAAGAGCGGTGGCCTTTGGTGTGTCGTCATCTAGTTCATCATAGCCATTGGCGTATAACTGGGCTTCTTTGACGATGAAGATTTGTCCTCCCGGAGTGTTTTTGTACGTTTCCTGCATCCTGCGGATGGCGGCGAGGTAGTCGGCCTGGCTGGCGCCGAGTTGTTTGACGTACTGCAACCGGTCGATGTCTACGGCCAATAATGCCGGGGTGGGAGGCCCCAGGTGGAAGTTGGTGAGGTCCTGGTATATCTTGAGCTTACGGTAGGAGCCTGTTCCTTCGGTTCCGTTGATGGGCATGGCGGCAAAAGCGGCGGCGCTGCCGAGGTATTGCTCCGGCTTGGCGATCTCCGGGTCACCGACACTAAGCAGTGGATTACCGAGCATGTTCAAGGATTGGCGCGCAAGGAGGTCGTAGAGCGTTGGTCTTTCGTTTGCCCGCTCTTTATCATCGGTCACGATGGCAGATACTGCGGAGAGTTGGGTGCGTGCGCTGCGGGCCAGCTCCAGGCTGGAGAAGAGGTGGGCTTCGGCGGCTTCTACGAGTTGGGGCAGGTTCCAGTCTTCGAGTGGGCGTTTGGCGGCGGGGACGGAGTCGGTCGTAACGGCCGTGTTATTACGTAGCCGCCAGCTATTTTGCCTGGCGTACTGGTAGTAGCTGGCGCCGAGCATGTAGTGGAGTATGGAGGTGACTACGGGACGGTCTTTACTCGCTTCCAGCTCCTGATAGATCAGCTTTATCGCGGCATCCTGGCCTTCCTCTTCCGTTTGGCTGGTAAACTGGGCGCGGTAAGCGAGGGCTTTTACTGCCTGGTCTTCGTCACCGTTTTTTATGGCCAGGGCGTAGTATTCCTCGGCAGCCTGTAGGGCGGTACGGGGCTTACCGTCCTTCATAGCGGCAATGATCTTGTCTTTTTCGGCCTGGTAGTTCTGGCTCATCAAGTTGGTGGTAAAGAGTAAAACGAGGGCAATCAGTAAATGGCGCATGGGCTAATCTTTAAACTTCGGTAAGATAAGAACGGTAGAACACAATTTCTTTGTTGTGCTCTAGTACTGGATGCGCCTTTTTTAAGGCTTGCATAAGCGTGGTGCAGCTTTTAACGAAGCTTTAAGGTTATCGGATGACTTGTGCTTATTTGTGAGGTCCGCTAATATCGCGATCCTGTTTTTTGGCGCGGCCGCAGGTGCCATGTAAGTTTTTAGAAACTTCGTTGATGCTGTTGCCTGTGCTTTTCGAAACCTTCACCCTGCACCTGCGTGCATCGCCTGAATATGTCTTATTCCCTAATCCAAATGCAATACTAACACCGGAGTCTCCGGATGCAATACCATTTGTTTGGTGCTGCTGTTGTGGAAGAGGTTAGTCCAGAAGCCTCGTTGCCGTGTTACCATCACCGCCAGTTCTATCGGCTTAGACTGAAGATATTCAACCAATCCTTTCTGTACAGAGTCTGCGGTGACTTCCTGAATCTCAAAAGCAAACTCCGGATCGGGATTGCTGAAAAGCGGCGCGAAGAGGCTTTCTCTTTTACCCTCGTGTTGGCCCTCTTCATCGTTGATGTGAACAAAGTGAACCCGTGCTTTGAATAACTCATTAAAGTCCTGAAATTGTAGGACCGCTCGTCGACTCAGTGAAAGATTGTTGCTGGCGTACAGGATGTTCTCGTAGTCTTTAAACTGCGCACGGTTAGGAATGAGGAGGACCGGACAGCCTGCGTTCTGGGAAACTTCGGAAGAAACACTGCCAAAGACTTCTTCCAGTAAGTCTGCATCACCGGTTGAACCCATAATTACCAAGTCGTAATCTTCGCTGTGCTGAATGATCTTCTCCGCGGCAAAGCCAAGGAGTAATTCAGATTTACGAGCCAGGCCTTCAGGGGAGGGAATTTCTGCCAGGAATTTTTCGAAGGCTTCGTCCCGCCGATCCATTAGTTCACCCATAGTAGGCAAAGCCACAGCATCACCGGTAGCTACTTGAGGAGAAAAGACATGAATGGCCTTGACTTCGATGGCTTGGGTGAAGGTGGCAAAGTTTTCTGCATAACGAAGTGCGGCAGCCGAGCCAGCACTAAAATCTACCGGCACAAGAATTTTCTTAATCATAGGAAATGGGGCTTTAACGTTAAGCAACAGTTGTAAACAACGATCTTACGCGAAGATAGAACGCGGTATCGGCTTTTAATGCTTGATTTCTTCTACAATTCTGATCCATTTAGAGCCCTGGGCGTTACAATCAACGTCCCTTATCGTCATAAATTCAATATGCCACTAGCTTTCTTGCCCTTACTCTGTCCTCTGCGTGCTGTAAAGCCCGATGAACTGCTCGCCGTCCGCGGGCAGGAGCACTGGAAATTAAAGCGCTTCCCCACCAGTGCCTCGCTGCGCGAGGCTTGGCCGGATACGAGCAGGCCGGACGACTTTTGGGTGAGCTCGGAAGTGTTGGCTTTCCTGACCGACCACGCGCAAGGGCTGGATACTGAAGCCATACTGTTAGAGAATAGCCGTGATTTTCGCCGTGTTTTGTTGACGACGCAAACTTTTTCCTTCAGTGCCGCCGGACAGGTCAAGGATGAATTGAAAGGCGCGACTTCCGGATGGGATTTTCGTCGGCGATTGCTTGCTCCTTTTTCATTCAAGATGCTGGCCATTGGGCAGTTTCTTACCTCGGGAGGATTTTCTTCGGACGGGCTTGGGCAGCTGTCTGCACCCGAAGCCAGTGAATTATTGCCCGCCGTAGCGGAAACCTTGATGCGTCTCCGGCCAGGTTATGCTGCTGCTATTATTAAGGATTTGTACCCGGTACTACACCCTGCCGTAAGAGAATTACAGAAGAGTGGCCATTATCTTCTACCCGCAGACCCCGTGATGGGAATAAATATTTCGGAAGGATGGCACACTTTTGACGATTACCTGGCTGCGCTGACGAGTAAGTATCGGGTCCGGTACCGTCGTGCCAGAACTAAAATGGAGGGTGTTTATTCCCGAGTATTAACGGAAGAAGAAGTGCTGCAACACCAAGACAAATTTCATGCGCTTTACCGCTCGGTCAGTACCGACGCTGATTTCAATGCAGCTAGCCTCAAACCGAATTATTTTCCCTGGCTTGCCGCGGTGAGAAATTGTAGACCAAGCCTTCAGCCTGTTTTGATGACTCAAGGATATGAAGCCGATTATCTTCCTGAATCACCTACTTCCTGTTTTACCGGCTACTTTAATGCTGCGGATGAACTTATTGGGTTTACCTCTTGCGTGCCGAACGGAGAAGTATTACAAGCTCATTTCCTAGGCCTCGTTGATGAGTATAAGCGCTCTCATCATCTTTACCATAACATGCTTTTTGACCTCCTGAACCAGGCGATAACTGGTGGCTTTCGTCATCTGGATTATGGCCGTACTGCACTGGAAATTAAGAGCTCTGTCGGGGCAGAAGCAACGGATTTTGCAGTTCTGGTTAAAGCACGATATGGATGGCTTAACCGTCTTATTCCACTGTTTACGCCCGCTGTTTATTCTGCACCTGAGTGGGTAGCGCGTAATCCGTTCCGCAAAAGCTGATCTATCAGCTAGAGGACTCTTGATAGATAATATAACGTGTAACTCGCCACCTGATCTGTCCGAAAAAGACAGTTAAATTACGGTTCATAGAAGACTGGAAACCAACCTTTCTACGGCTTGTGGGGTTCTTAGTACAGATAGCAGGAGATGATAATAATTCGAAAGGAAAATTGGTTAATTGTCTCTTTTATAGCAATAATTTCGTAGTTTACACCGTCCGTTATCTGCCTATATTTTTGATTGAAACCCAAGAGCAATGAGTACAAGAAAAAACGTTAAATATCACTATCTGAAGACCAAGAAAGCGCTGAATGCTACCATGCAGCGAATTCTAGATATCAACCGTAAAAGAAGGTTCTTTGGAGAAGATGCTTCCCGAAAGGAGGAGCTAAACGAAGAACTGAAAGTGCTGAACGCAGTAGCAGAAAATCAGGCCCTTCGTCTTCGAACCTTTGAGTTTCGGATGAGCCAGCAGGAAGATGCCGCTTAGGTTGTTTTATTCTTCTGCAAAAAGGCGCTTACCACAGCTGTGGTAAGCGCCTTTTTCTTTAACTATCAAACAAAGTTGTTCAATGTTTTCCTAGTTACATATCGTTACGCATATTGCTCACGTTGATGCCACTGGCCTCTCCTTCAAGGACACTTTATTTGTTTTTTTTCAGACCGGCTACCTTCCTGTCATTTTTCCTCTTACTTTTTCGACTACTATATTGCACGGAAAATCCAAGCTTATTTATGAGATCATTCCGCCTTCTTTTTCCGTTTGTCTTTTTCTGCTTATTCACGGCTTGTGCCGAACCGGACCCCGCCACTACTGCGGATATAACGGTGGCAAAATGGCAGAAGATCAGCCTGGATTTTGCGGGGCCGGAAACCAGTGAAACTGATGATGTAAACCCGTTTACAGACTACCGCCTTGAGGTGACCTTTACTAACGACGACCATAAAATGGTTGTCCCAGGTTATTACGCCGCCGATGGTGATGCGGGTGAAACCGGAGCGGAATCTGGTAACGTTTGGCGTGTCAACTTTCGCCCTGACCGTGAAGGGGAGTGGACGTGGGAAACAAGTTTTCGGCAAGGTGAAGACCTAGCCGTTAACAGCGAGCCGGGCCAGCCGGTTGAGCACGATAATACCTCTGGCTCCATCTGGGTAATCGAACCAATTGATGGTGAAAAGGGGCGCCTGGTTCGTAATCATCCTCGCTATTTAGAGTGGGCTGAAACCGGAGAATACTTCCTAAAGGGGGGCGCGGATAGCCCCGAAAACTTCCTTGCCTATAAGGATTTTGATGGTACCTATCGCCACAGTAATAACTTCCGTGATGGTGAAAGTAAAACTGAAGGGCTTCATCATTTTACCGCCCATGAAGGTGACTGGAAGGAGGGAGACTTAAGCTGGATGGGCGGTAAAGGGAAGGGTATGGTCGGCGCCCTGAATTACCTCTCCGGAAAGGGTATAAACAGCTTCTATTTCCTGACGATGAATATTAACGGAGATGGTAAAGACGTTTGGCCCTTCCTGAAGCACGATGATTTTACCCGCTTTGATTGTAGTAAACTCGACCAGTGGGAAATGGTCTTTGATCACGCCGATGATCAGCTGGGCATGATGCTCCACTTCGTTTTGCAGGAAACAGAGAATGAAGTCTTGTTGGATGAAGGAGATACTGGCCCGCAACGCTCGCTCTATTTGCGTGAACTTATTGCTCGCTTCGGCCACCATCGTGCGCTGAACTGGAACCTAGGCGAAGAAAACGGACCGAACAAATGGTCTGAAGCCAACGGTTTCATGACCAACGCTCAGCAAGCTGCAATGGCTAAATTCTTTGCGGAAAATGATCCTTATGAAAATTACGTAAGTGTTCATACGCACCCCGAAAAGGCTCCCCGCGAAGAAATTATTGACCCACTAATGGGTAATGCAGACTTTGGTGGTCTCTCACTGCAGATTCATAAACCCTACGAATGCCACGAAGAAACTAAGCACTGGGTGGAAGCTTCCGCGTCCGCTGGCGCTCCCTGGATTGCGACCATCGATGAAATCGGCCCCTGGTTCCGTGGATTAGACCCTGACGATCGGGCACCTTACAATAACCAGGACTCCGTCCGTGCCCTTGTACTCTGGGGAAACCTGATGGCGGGAGGTGCCGGAGTGGAGTGGTACTTTGGTGCGCACAATGCCCACAACGACCTGGGCATGGAAGACTGGCGTAGTAGAGATCGGGCCTGGGGTTGGACGAGCCATGCACTCAAGTTTTTTCAGGAGAACGTTCCTTTCGCTAATATGGAAACTCATGACGAACTTGTAGGTGATGATGCTTACTGTCTTGCGTTATTGGGAGAGGTTTATCTTGCCTACCTCCCTTTCGGAGAGCGCAGCGAAATAGACCTCAGTGACGCTCCGGGAGAATGGAACATTCGTTGGTTTAATCCGCGTACAGGTGTACTGAGCGAAGCTGAAAAGATTACCGGAGGTAAAAAAATGGAGCTCATCTCCCCAGGGGAGGGAGATTTTGCGGCGCTTATTACCCGGTAATGGTTCACTTCTTAGAGGGAGGTGCTCTCCGAGCACGAGTGGACCGAGCACGCTTACGAGTGTTGTAACAAATCGGCCTAGTATATCCGAGCTCTGAGGGTTCGGCGGCCACTTGTTGCCAGAGGCATCATTGTCCAAGGCTTTCTGAATATTTTGGAGATGGAGCAGATGATTTGATTTGTCTACATTGATATTTTGAAACTTTTTGATATTTTTTAATATAATTGACTATATTTGTTTTGCAAAAATAGGTGACCTTTTCTCAACACCCGCTCGCAAAGTCATTACTTATGCGAGAAGACTTCATTCATTTTATCTGGCGGCAAGTTCGCTTTGACCTTCGGGATTTAAGGACTACAACCGGAGAGACGATTTCTATTCAGGACTTTGGTCAGCACAATACTAATGCTGGTCCGGATTTCAGTAGCGGGCAAGTCCGTGTTGGTGGCCTTCAGTGGGCTGGTAATATTGAAATGCATGTCAACTCAAGCGACTGGTACACCCATGGCCATGAGGCAGACCCTGCTTACGATAACGTGATCCTACACGTAGTCTACGAAGAAGACCGGCCCGTATATCGTAGCAATGGTGATCGTATTCCGTGTCTGGAGTTGAAGGGGCGTATCGCTAAAGATATCATCAAGACTTATTGGCGCTTACAAAATAGCGAGGATTGGATTTCGTGTCACAATCAGCTTCACCGGGTTGATATAGCAACCCGTCAAGAATGGCTTCTGCGGCTTAGTCGTCAGCGGTTGAGCAGCCGTTCACGCCGATTTAGTTTGCGGATGGAGAATACTCACCGAGACTGGGAAGAGGCATTTTATCAATCACTTGCCCGGGCCTTGGGAGGTCGGGTTAATGCTGAGGCAATGGACATGCTCGCTCGATCCGTACCACTTCGAATATTACTGAAACACAAGCATTCCTTACTACAGCTAGAAGCACTGCTTTTTGGTCAGTCGGGACTCTTACCTAAAGTAGAAGAAGGAGAAAATTCTTACATCACCTTGCTACGCAGGGAGTATCAATTATTACGCGTTAAATACAGCCTCCGCCCTTTACCGATTGCTGCCTGGAAATACCTCCGCCTTCGGCCCAATAATTTTCCCACCACCCGTATTGCTCAGCTTGCAACGATGCTTCACCGAACCGGACAACTGTTTGGTAAAGCACTTGCTGCAGCCAATGTGAAAGAACTGCAGAATATGTTTGAAGTAAAGCTCAGTAATTACTGGCGTACGCATTATCGCTTTGGGAAAGAAGGAAAGACTGTGCAGCGGCGACTTGGCACTTCTAGTATCCAATCTATTCTCATCAACACAATTGCTCCGGCGTTGATCGCGTATGCTGACCAACGGAGTGATGACCGTTTTCGAGAACAGGCTTTAGATATTTTGCGGAGCCTTCCGGCAGAAAATAATGCGATACTGCGTAGATGGTCCGGGCTAGGCTATGTCGCTGAAAATGCTGCTGATAGCCAGGCATTATTAGAATTAAAGACCAATTATTGCGAAGTCTCCCGATGTACGGACTGCGCGATTGGTTGTCAGCTACTGAGCCGATCTTATAATGCAGAGGAGGAAGGGCCGTTGCTTACACTTAATGAGGAGGCTCGGATTTATGCGCTGATGGGGTGATTGCGAGGGGTTGATTTTTTGCTAAAGCAAAATCAGCCCCTCGCGAACGATGCGAATGTCCCCCATTCCCTAAAATAGCAATGGGCTGGTCTCCGCCTTTGGCGTTCGATCAACCCATTGCTAAGCGACGTACCCCTTCGGGGCACCTAGATTGTTTCAATAAAAAAGAATAATGCCACAGTCCTATTCAAAAATATATCTGCACACAATTTTTAGCACAAAATACCGGCGACCAATGATTCACCCTTCGGTTGAAAGAGCACTGTACGGAGCATTTCGTGGGCTATTTCACGACCAAGGATGTATAGTGATCGAAATTGGAGGAACGTTTGATCATGTTCACATTATCCACACCTTACCCCGAACCATGTCTATTGCCAAGGTGCTAGAATCCGTAAAGTCTTTAAGTACTAAAGGGATGAAGAAAGATGGCTTTTTCCCTAATGATTTTCACTGGCAGGATGGATATAGTTGCTTTTCCGTAGACTATCGTAAGTTAGACGGATTGATTTCATATGTACAAAACCAAAAACGCCATCATTATGGTAATGACTACGGTAAAATTGTCCGTATGACATTTGAGACAGAGTACAAGACAATACTGGATGCTTTTGATTGTGAATACGACCTTGACTATTTGTTTCCCCAAGAAAAGCGATAGTCATTACGTATAGCTATCCGAGGTCGTCAGTGCCCCGAAGGGGTACGTTGGCTTAGCGAGGGGTTGATTTTTTGCTAAAGCAAAATCAGCCCCTCGCGAACGATGCGAAT
>CAYPIM010000085.1:0-22852 GCA_964410795.1 uncultured Lewinella sp.
AAATGATCCAAGTCCA
Source organism: uncultured Lewinella sp. (assembly GCA_964410795.1). Classification (GTDB taxonomy): domain Bacteria; phylum Bacteroidota; class Bacteroidia; order Chitinophagales; family Saprospiraceae; genus Neolewinella. The sequence continues at coordinate 17 of CAYPIM010000085.1, forward strand.
AAACCGAAGAAGGAAGCCAGAAAACATAAAAAAGGATTTCCCCAACGCGGTAATCGTAGACGTGACCTCCAAGGGGGAAGACCCAATGGTGAAATTCAGCCCTTTCTTTCCCGTTGGTGAAATTCCAATTCCTTTTTCCGAGGGTGAATTTGCCGAGTCGGTGGAAGGTATTTGGCAAGGCTTGAAGGTCTTTGAGCACCATGATGTAGATGAATTAAAATTCAGGGTGACGAACATGAAAGGCTTGAAAAGGACCGTTCGGAAGTACGGCACCCCCAAAGGTCACCGAAAAGGCGTGAACGGAACCGATTTACTCGATTACATCACCGCGCGGAAGCTGATCTACCTGCCCGTCTATAATTGGGTGTTGGACAATAAACTAACCGCTGAAGTAGAGGAACTAAGAGAGCTTGCCAGAACCAAAGATGTGATTCTGCTGGATTATGAGACGAACGGAGATGTTGATGATCCGCGAAAGCCTTTGTCTCATGCTCAGTTGGTAAAAAAATATTTAGATGGGAAATTTTAATTTGCCAAGAAGATAGCCGGAAAAGAATTAGGCGCGGGCAGAATCATCAATGTTCACCGTAGACCCGGCTTCAGCCGGCGTCTTAATAAATTGATTTTGAAAGGCACCGGCTGAAGCCGGGCCTACGGTGCTAATCCGAGTCAATTCGCACAAACTGCTAAAATCCGCGATTCTAAAATGTATGCCGCTCCGCCTTTAGTCTCCGGGCCGAACCAGGCTGCTCCCGCCTTGGCCGACGAACCTCAAAAACCTTCTTTGCACCCGCGGCCCCGCCCAAAAAACATTCCCGTAACTTTGCACAGAATTTAAGCGTTAGTAACCACACCAACCAAAGTAACCATGTTCCCCACCTACGACGTAATAGTAGTCGGCGCCGGCCATGCGGGCTGCGAAGCTGCCATTGCCGCGGCCAACCTCGGCGCGAAGGTCATGCTGGCCACCATGAATATGCAGACCATCGCACAGATGAGCTGTAACCCCGCCATGGGCGGTGTGGGGAAAGGACAGATTGTGCGCGAAATCGACGCGCTCGGCGGTTACTCTGGCATCATCACGGATGAGACGATGGTGCAGTTTCGGCTGCTCAACAAAAGCAAGGGCCCGGCGATGTGGAGCCCCCGTGCTCAGTCGGACCGGATGGCCTTCGCCCTCAACTGGCGCGAACGGCTGGAAGCCCACCCGAACGTAGATTTCTGGCAGGAAATGGTGACCGGCATCGTGATCAAGGACGGCCGCGCTAAGGGCGTACACACCGGCCTTGGTATAGAGATTCCCGGCAAGGCCGTCGTCCTTACCAACGGTACCTTCCTGAACGGCACCATCCACATCGGCGAGAAGCAGTTCGGCGGTGGACGGGCGGGCGAACGCGCCGCCACCGGCATTACCGCCCAGCTGCAGGAACTCGGTTTCGAGGCCGGACGCATGAAAACCGGCACGCCCGCGCGGCTGGACGGGCGCTCGCTCGACTGGTCCAAGATGACCGAGCAACCCGGAGACGAAAACCCCGGCCGCTTCAGCTACACGGACACGCCACCGCTGACGGACCAAATGCCCTGCCACATCACCTACACCAGCAAGGAAGTACACGATACCCTGCGGGAGGGCTTTGACCGTAGCCCGATGTTCAACGGCCGCATCCGCGGCCTGGGGCCGCGCTACTGCCCCAGCATCGAGGACAAGATCGACCGCTTCGCCGGTCGGGACGCCCACCAGCTTTTTGTGGAGCCCGAAGGGCGCAATACGTGCGAGATTTACGTGAACGGTTTCAGCTCCAGCTTGCCCGAAGACGTACAGTATAAGGCACTACGCAAGATCGTCGGCTTCGAGAACGCGAAGATGTTCCGCCCCGGCTACGCCATCGAGTACGACTTCTTCCCGCCCACCCAGCTTGACGCCTCCCTGGAGACGCGACTGGTGCCCCGGCTTTTCTTCGCCGGGCAAATCAACGGCACAACCGGCTACGAAGAAGCCGGCTGCCAGGGCCTCATCGCCGGAACCAACGCCGCCCTCGCCGTGCAGGAGCGCGACCCCCTCATCCTGAAGCGTAGCGAAGCCTACATCGGTGTACTCATTGATGACCTGATCAATAAGGGTACCGACGAGCCCTACCGGATGTTCACCAGCCGCGCGGAGTACCGCATCCTCCTTCGTCAGGACGATGCCGACCTTCGCCTGAGCCCCATCGCCGCCAAACTGGGGGTGATGAATATGGACGGCCGCATGGCCCGTGTGGAAGAAAAGAAAACGGCCGTAGCGGCCATCCAGCGTGAATTGCGGAACCACAGCGTTACACCGAGCCAGCTCAACGACTTCCTGGAAAAAGCCGGCACCACGCCGCTGAAGCAGGGCGTGAAGTTGCTCTCGGTCCTCACCCGCCCGGGCATCTCATTGCCCGCGCTTGGCGAAGCCGTGCCCGCCCTCAACGATTTCCTTTCCGCCTACGACGACGAAACAATCAACCTCGCCGAAGTAACCCTCAAGTACGAAGGCTACATCGAACGCGAGCGCGCCGCCGTAGAAAAAACAAGCCGGCTGGAAGGCATCAAGCTACACGCTAATTTCGACTACCACGGCATCACCAGCCTGAGCATGGAGGCCCGCCAAAAGCTCTCCGAGCTTAAGCCCCGGACAATTGGGCAGGCGAGTAGAATCTCCGGCGTTTCTCCGGCAGATGTTTCTGTTTTGTTGGTGCACCTCGGTCGCTAAGCCGGCCAATGCAGCCTCCGGCTGCGAGCGGTTGGAGCACTCTCCGAGTGCGAGCTATGGATGGTTAATGAGTCTGGTCTAATAAGCAGCATCTTAAGTAAGATCGCTTTTATCCATTAAGATCATTCTCGATAGGTCATCCCTTTCCCGAGGACCTCGGAAAGAACGCGAAGCAGTTGTTGTAGAAGCCGGGCAGCGAAAGGGACCGAGGGAAAGGGGTACGACTTTCGCACCCGGAGGGTGCTCACACCGCTCGCTCACGGAGTGAGCATCGGCCACTACCCTAGCCGCTCTACGACTTCCTGCATCAGTTTTCGCAGCTTAGGCTCTACCGCTTGCACGGTAGCGATTACGTCATCAACCGTTGTGGGCTGGATTTCTGCGATGGGGAAACATTTATTGGATACGACGGACACGACGAAGACGGGCAATCCGCAGTGGCGGGCAACGAGTACTTCGGGGACGGTGGACATCCCGATACAGTCGGCACCGATGATGTTGGCCATACGGTACTCGGCGGGTGTTTCCAGGTTGGGGCCGGGCAGGGCGAGGTAAACGCCTTCGTGGGCTTTTATGCCGTGGGCTTCCGCGCGATCTATGGCCCAGGCGTTCAACTTACGGTCGTAGGTTTTGAGCATGTCGGGGAAGCGGGGGCCGAGGCGTTCATCGTTGCGGCCGCGCAGCGGATTTTCGGGCTGCATATTTATGTGATCGCGTAGGAAGATCACATCTCCTGCGTCAATATCGGCGTTAACGGAACCGCTAGCGTTGGATATAATCAGTTGTTGAATCCCGAGCGCATGTAGTACGCGGACCGGGAAGGTCAACTCCTGCATATTGTAGCCTTCGTAGTAATGAAGACGACCGGCCATAGCGACCACAGGAACACCGTGCAGGGTGCCGAGGATCAGTTTGCCGCGGTGAGAGTCTACCGTAGCGGCACAGAAATAGGGCAGAAGGCCGTAGGTGAATTCGCGCTCCACGATGATGTCTTCTGCCATCGAACTCAAACCTGTTCCGAGAATGATGCCGAGGCGGGGCTGAAGTTCGCACCGCTGGCGGATGAAAGCGACGGTTTCCTGAATCTGATCGTAAAGCATGGGTTTATTTTTTGGCTTGGTAGATTAAAAAGGTTGGGGATTCGGAAAAGTTCGCTTGCTGGGCGCGGCCGCAGGTGCAATGGAGGTTTTCTATTTTGGTCGAGGCCTTCCAGGCCGAGTTTGTTGCGCTGACTTCAGTTTAGTCATTTTACTAAAGGTGAGAACTCGGCCCGGAAGGCTACGACCGAAGATTTACCCAGCCTTGCACCTGCGGCCGCGCCTAAAAAAAGCATGGTTAAACCCGCAAAAAGCAACGTCCAGAAAAAAACATCGTCTCTCCTTGTAACAAACTACTCCGCCCCAACGTGACCAGGGCAAACGCAGCTTTTACATTGGACCATTACACCAGCATAATTACTTCCGTTCGTGATCGGCTTTACCGCCTGGCGCTGCGCGTCGTCAACGACGCCGATGACGCGGAAGATGTTGTGCAGGACGTACTGGTGAAAAGCTGGCGACAACGCGATAAAATCGTCTGTTTGGATAACCCGCCGGCCTGGCTCTTGCGGATGACCAAACACCAGGCGATTGACCGACTGCGCTCCGCTAAAGTGCGCACTGCCCGCGAAACGGAAGCGGCCGCTCCCGACCGCGACGCCTGCACACCCTACCGGATCGCCGCTGCCAATGATACCCTTAGTCACGTTCACCGACTCCTCCAGCAACTCCCGCCCGATCAGCGGATGGTGCTCCACCTACGCGAGGTGGAAGGGATGGAATACGAGGAAATAGCCAACACTACTGACCTTTCGATGCAACAGGTGAAAACCTACTTGCACCGTGGCCGACATAAACTCAGGGCATTACTACTCAACGAAAAAATTACTAACTCATGATGACGCATACCGAAGCCGAAATTCTGTTGCATCGCTACTTCGAAGGTAACACCACGCTTGCCGAAGAAAAGCGCCTGCGGGAATACTTTCGTTCGGGCGACGTCCACCCCGATCTCGCCGAACTGGATCCCCTCTTCGCTTACTGGGATGAGGCCGCCAACGTCGTCGCTCCGCCCGTGAAAAAAGCCCCCGTGCGCCGCAGATTGCCCATCCGTTGGCTCTCCGCTGCTGCTGCGGCTATACTGCTGCTCTTTGCTGCAGGCAGTTGGTTCAACCAACAGTCTGGACTGACGGATGTATCCATCGCTCAAGTCGAAGCGGAAACTAAGACCATCGATTGGAGCAAGTACGAAGTCACTGATCCGGAGGAAGCCTATAAGGTTCTCCGCAACGCCCTCGGCACCGCCAGTGCCGAGATGAACCGCAGCGCCCGCATCACCGTCAGGGAGATCAATGCTGCACGGAAAGTGCTCAGGTAAGTTTCGCGCCTTGCCGCCGGTATGGCCTTCAATGTCCAGCCTCTCCTCAGGAGATGGGCCGGAGATGAGGTTACGAACGCAGTGAGCATTTCCACTTTTAACACAAACTATCGCGTAGCGATTAACCATAAAGAGACTTGGCCTGCTTTGCCGCCTGCCCTGCCTCCAACGCAAGCTATCGCGTAGCGATTAACCATAAGATAATCCCGGACGAAGTCCGGGTATTTAAAACTCAATAATGAAAAATCTATTCATCTTACTCTTCCTTTTTCTTCCTTTACTGGCCACGGCCCAAAAGCTCCCGCAGGATGCAATTTCTACCTACTTCAGCGAATACGTCGATGATGAGGACTTCACCGTCGTCTACGTAAGTGGTAAGGTCTTCAGCCTTTTCGAAGATGCAAAATTTGACCTTGATGAATTAGATGAGAAGGAGGTTGAAGCAATCTTTAATGTTGTAAAAGACATCAAGGGCATCCGTGTTCTACACACAGAACGTAACGCTATGGCGCACTGGAAAGAAGCCAAAAAACGTATCCCGACGGATCAATATGAACTCCTTTTTAAAGTTCGTACTGCCGACGGCGACAACGTAGAGGCATTCATTCAGGACGAAGAAGCCATCATCTCTGAACTCTTCATGCTCGTCGGTGCCCAAGACAACTTCGCGATGCTCAGCTTCGTCGGTGCCGTAGACTTATCGAAGCTGGCCGATTTACAACGTGCCATTGAAGATAACTAAATCCGTCACCGAAAATCATCTGAAACACAGACCCATTCACCAACCGGGCGAGCCAGCGTTCAGCTGCTCCCCACACCCATCTCAGTCATGAAAAAATTATTCACTCTCCTCGTTTTCGTACTGTTTTCGACAGCCCTGTTCGCCCAAAATCCAATCAAAAAATTCATCCGTAAACACAATAACGGGCCGGAGAACATCTCCGTCACCATTCCTGGGTGGTTGATTGGCCTGGCGAGTGACATCGGAATGAGTGTCGCTGACGATGACGAAGAACGCCTCATTTTCTCCCTCGCTTCGGAGTTTGGTACTACCCGCGTGCTTGGCTTTGATACCAATGACTTCAGTACAAAAAAAGATATCCGCAAACTGCTGAGCGAATTGGAGTCTGAATACGGATACGAGCGCTGGGCTACCCTCCGCGCGCAAACTGGCGAACAGGTGGAACTTACGGTGGAAATGCGAGGAGACAAAGTGCGAAACATCATTGCCATCGTCTCTGTACCAGATGAGGACAAGACCTTCTTCGCGCACATGAAAACAGACTTCACCGCTGAAGAAGTTGGGGAGGTGTTGAACCGAATTATGAAGGAGTAGAAGAGTAAGTAGTATGTAGCGGGTAGTACTCCGCATGTGGATGCTCGCTTCACTCGTGCGGCCCCGCTGCTACGAGCGAAGCGAGTATCCAATCTCCAACGCACGGAGCACTATTCACTATTTTCCACCATCTACCCATTTAAGCAAATCAACCTCCCCTGGTGGCAATGACATCCGTAAAGATTCATCTGGCAAAGCGCCAAGGTTAAAGTACGTTAGCGAGTCGGTAGTATCGTCGCGGTAAAGTTTGTAGTCTCCGTAGCGGATGGCGGAAGCCGGCCCTTCGGGGCCACCGTAAGGCGCAGTCCAGAAAAGCGGACGGCGGCGGGCAGATGCCCCCTGAAGGAGTGGTAAGAAACTCCGTCCGTCTGGACTAGCGGCGTAGTCGCCCTGGCTCAGTGCTTCTCCGACGGACGGAAATATGTCGGTACCAATCACTTGCTCAAGGCTGGCAAACGTTGTCGTTGCAAAAGCGGGGAAGTGAACGATGAACGGTACCCGAATGCCGCCCTCGTAAAGCGTTCCTTTGCCGCCCCGCAGAATGCCGTTATCGGTAGGCGGAGTATGGCGGAGTAGTTTGCCTTCGGCCGGAAGATCAAGCCCGCCGTTGTCGGAGGTGAAGATGATCAGGGTATTGTCTAGTTGATCATTTTCTCGAAGCAATTCTACAATTCGGCCGATGTTTTCGTCGATGACCGAAATCATTGCAGCGTACTCCAGCTTAGGGAATTTTCGCCAGTGCGTGCTATCAATCAGGGCGCGGTAGGCGGCTACTTGGTCTTTTCTTCCTTCTAGCGGAACGTGGGGAGCGTAATAGTTCAGAGAGAGTAGCCAGGTGGAGTCGCGCCAGCCGTCGAGGAGGTCGATGGCGTGGTCGGTTAGCTTGTCCGTGAGATAGTCTCCCGGTTGGGATTCTGCTAGTAGGTCAGCTTGCGGCTGTTCGGTGAAAAACGGATGGTAGTAGCTGTCTGGGTGACTTTCGTTAGCGGCAAAAACGTGGTCGTACCCCTGGGCCACGGGAGACTTTTTGCCAATACCAAGCTGCCATTTCCCGATGTGGCCTGTTTTCAATCCTGCTCGTTTAGCTAATTCGCCAAGGGTTTCGTAGTTGCCGCCTAATTCGCCTTGTTTGGTGCGCCGCGGGTGCAGTCCACTCTGAAGGGCGCTGCGGGAGGGCTGGCCAACGGGCGCTGCTGCGTAGGCTTGCATAAACTGCACCCCATCGCGGGCCAATGCGTCCAGGTTTGGGCTTTTCACCAGTGGGTTGCCGTAGCTGTTCAGGTCGGCCCAACCAAGGTCATCGGCAACAATGAGCAGAATGTTCGGCGGGGCAGATGCAGATAAGGGCGGGGCCGCAGGTGCAGGGGAGGTTCCACAGGAGACGAGGAAAGCAAGGGCCGGGATTAACCGTAGAAGGTGTTTTATCATTTGGTGTACTGGCCCCGAAGGGGTCTTTTTTTTAGCGATGGGTTAACCGAATGCCGACAGGCAGTGGTTAGCCCATCGCGAATAATGAGGATTGGGATTGCCCTGGTCAGCTCATCGTAACGCAGAAAAACAAAGTTACGTATACCTACCTTTGTCCTCATGTCCCAAAGAGCAAATTTTTTAGCGCACGTAGGCCAAACCAGCCCTTCCCCGATGGGTCTTGAAATTGCCGGAGGCCACGGCGTATACCTGCACGATACTTCGGGTAAGCGTTACCTTGATCTCATCGCAGGCATCGGCGTCTCCGCTCTGGGCCATAATCACCCGACGGTGGTAGCGGCCGTACAGGAGCAGGCGGGTAAGTATATGCACACCCTTGTCTACGGAGAGTTTGTGCTGGCGCCGCAGGCGGAGTTAGCCGGCTTAATTACGGCGCAGCTACCCGACGAGCTGGACAATGTCTACTTCGTCAACTCCGGCGCGGAAGCGACGGAAGGCGCCATGAAACTGGCCAAGCGCGCCACCGGCCGCGCGGAATTCATCAGCGCCAAACGTTCCTACCACGGCAGTACCCAGGGCGCAGCATCGCTCCAGTGGCCGAAAGATTTTACCCAGGCTTTCCATCCCCTCCTCCCCGGCGTAAATCATCTCGACTTTAACTGCGACTACTGTCTGAACCGCATCACGACCAAAACCGCCGCCGTCATCTTGGAAACCGTCCAGGCTGAATGGGGCATCCGCAAGCCCCGGCCGGAGTGGCTCCGGGCCGTCCGTAAGCGATGTGACGAAACTGGAACCCTACTGATCTTTGACGAGATTCAGGCGGGCATGGGCCGTACAGGTACGCTCTTTGCCTTTGAGCAGTACGGCGTTGTGCCGGATATTTTGCTGCTGGCCAAAGGCTTTGGCGGAGGGATGCCCCTCGGGGCCTTCATCGCCAATAAGAAGGTGATGGATTTGTTTACGGAGAACCCCGTGCTTGGCCACATTACTACTTTCGGCGGCCACCCGGTCAGCTGCGCAGCGGGCCTTGCTACCCTGAAAACCCTGCTCTCCGAAACCGAACTTATTGCTAGCGTTCGCGCCAAAGAAGCACTATTTCACGAACTCCTCGTTCACCCAAAGATTCGTCATGTGCGGTCCGCTGGCCTCTGGTTCGCCGTTGAGTTGGATGACTTTGATCAGGTCCTTGCCACCATCGCTGGATGCCTTGAACGTGGTCTAATTACCGACTGGTTCCTTTGGAACGAACGCAGCCTGCGCATTGCCCCTCCGCTCATCATCACCGAAGATGAGATTCGGAAGGCTTGCGCCATTGTGCTGGCGGCCTTGGATTAGCTTGGCTCGTTCGCCGAGTTGGCAGACTTCCCTACATTAGCCCAATGCCAATCAAACTTCCCACCATCCGCCCCGCCCTGCCCGCTGAATATCCAACCATCGAGTTGATCGCCCACGCAACCTGGCCTTCGGCCTACGGCGAAATTCTTACGCCGGAGCAGATCGAGTACATGCTCGCCATGATGTACACCCCTGAGGCTATCGCTGAGCATTCCGCTAAAGGACAGTCGTTCTACGTGCTGGAAACCGTTGACCTCCAACTGCATGAAAAGCAGATCGTCGGGTACGTGAGCCATCAGTTTGACTACCTGCCCGGAACGACCAAAATCCACAAGCTCTACGCTCTACCCGCCGTTCAGGGGAAGGGCTTCGGTCGGCTGATGGTAGAGCACGTTGCCGACCAGGCCCGTGCGGCCGGACAGCAAAAACTTCGCCTTGATGTCAACTATAAAAACCGGGCCATCGGCTTCTACGAAAAAATCGGTTTTCACAAGACAGAGCGCTGCAACACCGCCATCGGCAACGGCTACCTGATGGAAGATTGGATCATGGAGCGGGAGCTGTGAATGGTCAAATTGGTTTAATTTTTTCTTTTGCCTAAATTGCTTTCTATGCGTACCCTAATTCAAAGAGTCAGCTCCGCTTCAGTTACCGTTGACGGTAAAGTCATCGGAGAGATCGGTCAAGGCTTACTGGTATTACTCGGCATCGAAGATGCTGATACTGATGAGGACATCAACTGGCTCTGCGGCAAGATCAGCCGCCTCCGCATCTTCGGCGACGAAGACGGCCTCATGAACCGCAGCGTGACGGACGTAGACGGCGGCCTGCTGGTTGTCTCCCAGTTCACCCTCTACGGAAGCACGAAGAAAGGCAACCGCCCGAGCTTCATTCGCAGCGCAAAGCCCGACGTTGCCATTCCGCTGTACGAACAGTTCGTGAAAACCCTGGCGTTTACCGCCGTCCGGACCGTAGAAACCGGTGAGTTTGGTGCGGATATGCAGGTGGCGTTAGTGAACGACGGCCCGGTAACGATCTGGATGGACTCGAAGGCGCGGGAGTGATTTCCGCTCACAACACCGCTCCTTTAAAAACGCGTCATTGCACCCGCGTCCGCGCCCTACGAATAAGCCACCCACTCTTCCCGCCCCACTACAGGTAAAACCGCATCAGCATCAACATAAGGATACCGTACCCCCGTGAGATAAAGCCCCTCCGGTGGCGCAAGATGGAAGCGCTCCAAACGCTCTCCGGAGCGGAGGGCCTGGGTAAAATCCTCGACCGAAACTTCCCCTTTCCCGATTCGGACCAGATTGTCCACCAGTAAGCGGATCATGCCGCGCAAAAAGCGGTTCGCTACGAACCGCAGCCGAAACCGGTCGCCCGTTGCATTGCGAAACAAGGTCGCTTCCCGGAAGTGAACGATGGTGGTATTGTGTCGGTCCGGAGCTTTGCAAAAGGCCCGGAAGTCTTCGTGCTCCAGCAACAGCGGTAGCGCACGGACAACCCGCTCGGGATCGAAATTATTAAGGTCAAACAACCCAGATGTCCGGTCTAGCCAGGCATCTGGTTTACCGTGTAAAAAGTAATCGTAGGTTCGCTCTGTCGCGTCGAACCGAGCCTGGGCATTATCTGGTACTGGGAGAGCATCGTAGAGAGAAATCCCCGCTGGCAAGCGTTTGTTTACGATGAAAGCGTAGCGCTCCGGCAGCGGCTTCTCCGTACGGAGATAAGCGTAAAACTGAGTAGCGTGTACTCCCGCATCCGTGCGCCCACACCCGCCTAGAATTACCTCTCGTCCGTGTATTTCGCTTAGGCATTCCTCCAGCGTTTGCTGTACCGTAACTACCCCGCCGGGTTGGCGTTGCCAACCGCGATAGTCGGTGCCGTCGTAAGCCAGTGATAAAAAGTGATGGTGGGGCATGACGCGAAGATAACCCCGGAGGGGTTTCTCTCATGGCGAGGGGTGGAGCCATCCGCGAAACCCCTCGCCACTAAAAGAAAGCCTGTACCTGGGCTCGCCCAACGTGTACCGTCTTTGCCTCCCCTGTCTGCCGTCCTTCGTAGCTGAGCGTAAGCTGCAGATACTGCCCGAGTTGGCGCGTAGCGCCTACGTTCCACAGTAGGTTGCGCCCGGGCTGCAAGCCCTGCAGTAAGGCATAGCCTACCGGGCTCCGGGAGTCTCCTTCAAAGGCGATGTCCACCCAGCGGAAACGAGCGGTGAGCCAGTTTTTGTAATTGCCTTCGAGGTCCAGTTCCAGGCGGTCGGTCCGTTCGCCTTCGCTGCCGGGCAGGATGTTTTCTTCCTGACCAATGATGACCTTTGTCACCAGTCGCAAATCACCCGGCTGCCAGTTGATGCTGGGCTCTGCTCGGCGATATTTGATCTGGTAATCTTTATTGTTGAAGAACTCTGAATCGGCAGCGCGGGAGCCGTTAACGGCGGAGGCCTCCAGGGAAAGCTGATCATTTGGGCGATAACGAAAGCGCAAAGTCCAGTCTTGGGTTTGGTTGGATTCGTAACCGGTGGTCAAAACTCGGCGATTACGCCGGTCCGCATTGCTAAGTTGGACGTCGTACTTCGAGTTGGTTCGATTGAAAAACAAGCCGTGACGGCGTTGAACATTGAGTGCAACCAAGCTCGAATCCGCCACACCAAGTTGTAGTGGGTTCCATGCCTGGATGGCTGGACTTTCTCGTGTCTTTCGGTCAATGATCACACTGGTATTGAGGGCGAAGCGTCGGAGTTGTTTTTTTAGGCCCTGCGCGTCTCGCCAAAGCCGGGTCGGGTCCCAGTTGATTTTTTGGTTAATGGCTACGTTGTCGGTCCGAATGAAGTCGTTGTTGAATACGGAGACGCGGACGTAGTCCCCGATGTCGGCAAATGGTGCGATCTCCATCTCATTGGGTTGGATGCGGCCATCGTTGTTGTAGAGGCTGTCTTGCCAGATGTACTGTCCTTGTCCTGCACCAACGAAAAGGTACTGGAAATCTACCCTGGGCTCCTGACCATTGCCAACCTGATAGGTTGTCTGAGTCCGTAGGCTACGTTCCAGGGCGTTGGTCCGTAGGTCCAGGCGGCCGAGGAAGGTTCGGCTGGGGGTGTCGTCCACCAGTTCCTGATCGTTGACGGCGAGGTCGCGGAAAGTGAAGTTTCCACCGAACTGGATGTTCTTGCTGGCGGTGAAATTTCCTTCTGCGGTGACCTCGCGGGCTTCGGTGGAGACTACGAGATCACGGCCCTTTGGCAGTTGGTCCGTTCGTTGGTTCGCGCTGATGCTGAATTTGTATTTGTCGCTTGCGGGCAGGGCTAGACCGATGGTATAGCGGTCGAATTGAAAAGATAAAGGAGAGAGGGTATCAAGACCAATCTGCTGCCGTAGAGAGCGCTCGCCCTGGTAGGCGGATTGTAGTGTCCAACCACCGAGCTTTTCGAAGGTTTTACTGATCTTGAGCTTAGGTCTGCGGAAGCTACCGTCTGCGATCTCGTCTTTGCTTTCAAGGAGGCTAAGACTGCCGTCTACTAACCAATTTTCAGTCTTGAACTTTACGGTGGCAGCGTGGCGTTTGCCGGAGTAGCTTTCGCCCCGGGTGAATTGCTCGTAGTCATAGTCTAGCCTCCCAACGCGGGCTTTTACCAACCCCAGACCCACGCCTAGAATTTGTTCGTTCTCCCGCTCGGGTTGCACTGTTCCAAGACGATTGCTGAGGTGCCAGTTTCGGAAAAACTCCGGACTCCGGTAGGGGTTGATGGCGTTGAAACTCTGCTCTACAAATTCGTAGTGCCCGCGCCCGGCAAGTGCCCAGCCCAAAGTATCTGGCCCGATGGTAAACGTCCGGTCGGCATCTAAGCGTAGGGCACTGCCGTTGTCATCCGCAGCATCTTCGCGGCTGAAGCGGTTGAGGTCCAGTTTGCTGCGGGATCCTTCAACACGGAGCGCGCCGTTGTTTTTGAAGCGGTACGCTCCGCCGAGGGCAATGAGTTGCTGCTGGGTAGGTGCGACGAGGTCGATGATTGGGGCGAAGTTGCCACGGGGAGTGCAGGTCGCTGGGTCGGAACCAACATAGCGGAAGACGCGCTCGTTCGCTGGCCGGTCCGTATCGAGTTCGTATTCGCCGAAGCCAATACCTCGCTCAGTAAAGGTGGCGACGTAACGGCCACCGATGGTATTTTTCAGATAGACGGTGTCAATCATTATGCCGTTGCACAGGTAGCTTGTGTCGCGGAGTTGGTAGGTGGCGCGCTGCTCCGCGCGCCCGTCTAGCGTATCCAGGCTGAGGATGGGGATGCCCCCCTGGCCGTCGCCGAAGCTGGCTAGTTGGGCACGTTGATTGGCGGTCAGTTCTAAATCTCCCGTGGCGGTGCGGCTGTCTTGTTGGGTGTAGGCGTTGAGGTAGGCGCTAAAGTTGCCACCCGATTTTGAGGTTGGTGCTTCATAACGTACACCGCCGGTGGCGAGGGTACGGAGGTAGCGCTGGTCGGCGAATTCGTACTCGGCGGTAATGCGGCTATCGCGGGTGATGAGGCGGCGGGTAGTGAAGGTGAGTTCGGCCAGGTTGTAGTCGATCACGTAGTCGCCGTCCAGACCCCGGACGAGGAGGTCGCCGTCGAGGAAAATACGCTCCGTTCCGGCCAAGACGATAAGGAAGCGCTGATTGCCGTTACCGACGAGTTTGTACGGGCCCTGGTTACCCTCTATTGGTTGGATTTGCTGACGGGTGAACTGGCCTCTGGCTACGGCGATGGAAGCGGTGTTAATGATTCTCGATTCTTGATTCTCGATTCTCGATTCTCGATTTAGCTGCCGCGCATTAGAGTTGTTCCCTTGCCCTTCAACCTTCTCTGCACCTGCGGCCCCGCCCATAACCGTCGTAAAGGTAGCCCCTTCCAGTTTTTTGAAGTAGCGCAGGAAGTAGCCGTCCGGATTGCGAAGTTCATAATCGCCCGCAGTAAGCGTACTGCGGTTTTTCTTGAGTTGGATGAATATCTTATCGAACTCCCGCAACTGCTGGGTGGTGCCTTCTGGCTGAACTGGGAGGCTTTCATCGGTGATGGCAGCGGCGACCTCAATGCCATTGCCAAGCTCGCCATTCATCTGTAGATTGAAGGCGGAGTTGAGTACGAGATCTTGCCGGTTACCAAAGCTGATGGCGCGGCTGAAACTACCGTTAGTACGCACCTTCCCGTCATTGTCTAGCAAGCCTGAGCGGACGTACTCGTCGTAGCCGCCAATGACCAGCCCTGCTTCTTCCTGAACGAGCTGGGAAGAATCTAGCAAGCGCACGGTAGCATCAAGCGCGAAGGGAAGAACGCGGTAGGTGATGCGGACCGAATCGGGTAATTCGGGATTTTGCCAAGTGAGGAAACGACCTGATAGTTGGTAGCCAGTGGTGGATAATTGGTAGAGCGTCTCTGCGTCGTAGAGTCTTACACTTCCTGGTACTACGGTTAGGCTATCGATCAGCTGCCCCGCGGGGTTCACGGCTACAATCGTATCGCGGAGATTAGACAGCGGGTTGGTCTGGGCCATGAGCCCACCGGTTGCGGGCAGCAAAACCAGCAACAGCCATATCCACATCTTCGATCCGATCACGGTAAGGGGAACGGTTTTGGCCGTCTCTTTGGTTTGATGGGGCCAGGGTTTGATTAGTGGCCTGACGTTTCGCGGACCCTTGGTAGTTTAATTCGTTCAGTTAGTAGATTATAAGGCTGTGGGAGTTTACTTCCATAGGGAAATATCCGTCCTTGTAAAAAACATTCAATCGTGACCAAAAGAATTACCGGTATAGATCTGGCCAGAGCCTTGGCCGTAATGGGCATGATTGTCGTAAATTTTAAAATGGTGGTCGGCGCAGAAGGTGATGGCTGGGCGCTGGACTTTGCCAACGCTTTTTCTGGTAGGGCAGCAGCGTTGTTTGTCGTCTTAGCGGGGGTGGGTATTGGCCTTATGACGCGTAAGGCTTACGAGAATGACGATGATATGCTCTATGCGAAAGCCAGACCCAGGCTATTGAAGCGTGCCATTTTTCTCTTCGTCTGTGGCCTAACGTATTACTGGATATGGCCTGCAGATATTCTTCATTTCTATGGTGTCTACATGTTGATTACGCTTTTGGTAATACGCTGGCGACCGCGCTCTATTCTTTGGTTGTCCGCTTGCCTGGTCCTATTATTTCCCCTGTTGTTGGCCGTTTTTAGCTACGATGAAGGATGGGATTTTGACAGCCTTACTTACCTGGGTTTTTGGACGGTGGAAGGTTTCCTGCGCAACCTGTTTTATAACGGTTTTCACCCAGTCATTCCATGGGTGTCCTTCATGCTGTTAGGCTTGTGGTTTGGCCGTCAGAATTTAAACGATGATGGCTTTGTTCGGCGGGCAGGACTGGTGGCCGGTGGTATCTTTTTATTGGTCTGTTTACTGTCTTGGGGGCTTCAACATTTCGTACCGGTATCGGCCGAGCTTTCAGCGGGCGACATCAAGACAATTTTCGGTTTAGAACCCATGCCTCCCCTGCCTTTGTATATGATCAACGGCGGTAGCCTGGCGATTGCCGTTGTGGCAGCCTGCATTTTACTCGCGCAACGATGGGAAGCCTCCTTCTTCATTCAGTCGTTGGTAGGCATGGGGAAGATGGCGCTGACTTTTTACGTTGCCCACGTAGTTGTCGGGATGGGGCTTTACGAGGGAATTAGCGCTCAGCCTCTGGGCAGCGCCACCGCCACTTTTTCGGTTATTTACGCCGCAGTGTTCAGCTTTGGGTGCTGGCTATTTGCACTCGCGTGGGGCCGGTACTTTAAGGCAGGGCCGTTGGAATGGGTGATGCGTAAAATTACTGGATAGCGTGCTGGGGCCAACGCCGAGGGAGCATTGGTGTATTTGGCGCGCCTGCAGGTGGAGTGGATAGTTTTTAAGGGCAGTGTCTTGCCTAGTATCGTTCCACCTTCAAAACCCTCGCCCTGCACCTGCGGCCGCGCCTGGGAAACAGGCCGCATACCGTAACCGTCCACCTCCTGCCCCGTTTTTCTTGGGGCTTCTTTGGGCCCCGTCTACTTTCGCAGCGAACCAAAAAAACAATGTTTCCATGCGATACTTTTTTCTCTTCCTTCTCCTGTGTTCAGGCTTCTCTGCAAGCCTGACGGCCCAGCCAAAACCCAGAACCGTTGACCTAAAGAAAGGTCAGGTCCTTGACGTCATCTTCCTCAACAACGACCCTGAAGCAAAGGACCTGTTGCAAGATTATTTTAAGCGTGCATTCCCCATCGCAGAAGCCAACGGCTACGTCCCCGGAATGGGTTTTGGCATCGCAGGTACGCCGATACGTGGCAACTACCGCCCCGAAGTAATGGCCGTTGGCACCTGGCCAGGCATAGCAGAACGAACCACCGGACTTTCGGCTCTCGAAACCCAAATGGCTGACTTTCACGAAATGCGTCGCAAAATATGGCCCACCTTCAACCTAACCTTTTACGAAATGAAAGCAGATGCTTCCTTTACCATCAAAACCGATAAATACTACGTTGTAACCGCTTTCTGGGCAGAGCAAAAAGGACGCTTTAAAAAATTTCTGAAGCAGTGGGAGGTCACCCAAAAGCAGGCTGGCGGAACGCCACTGATTGTCCTGACCGATGGGACTTCCCCTTTCGGCTACAACTTCGAGCCCGACTACCTTACGATCACTGAATGGGAAACCGAAGCGGCTTTTCGCAGCAGCCTTCCAAAAGACAATAAGTTGGGCTACCCGGGGGTACGCCACCTGAATCAGTTTCCAATCAAGTAACCTCCCTCGCTAAAGCTGCCTTACCTTTCCACCATGGAGACCCTCCTGAACCAACTGGTTTTTTTCGCTTTCTTTCAGAGCATTTTCCTGCTGCTGCTCTTCGCCTGGAGTAAAGACCAGCGGCAACGGATCAACGGTTACTTCATCGTGCTGGCGGCTGTCTTATTGATCGGGCTGTCCGGCCGAATACTTTTCCTTTCCGAAGTCTTCGGCCGGAACTCCCGCTTGATCGCGCTCTCCGAATTCGCCACGCTGCTTTTCGGTAGTACGATCTATTTGTTTTGCCGGTCCAGTTTGCTGCACCATCCTTTCCGTTACCGCGATCTCTGGCACTATCTGCCTGCGGTTTTTTACAACTTGATGATGATTGCCTTCGTAATCTTGCCAACCGATGATACGCTACGCGCACGTTTTGCTGACGGTACTTTCTACCGCTTCGTCGTCTTCTTCGTTGGGTTCGGCTTACTGTTTAATATCGCATACTGGGCCTTGAGTATGCGGTTGTTTTTAAGCTTCCGCCAATCTTTGGAAAACGAGGTGAGTTATGCCGTGAAATCACGCTTTTTTCTACTCTTTCTACTTGCAGTTGGGGCTTGCCTTTTTGCCTGGCTCACGGTTTATCTCGTTAGCCTTTTTAGTGGTCAGTTTATTGAGCGGCCCACTACGCAGTTCATCTGGCTGTGCCTGGCTTTGTTGATTCTCTTTCTGGCCTACTTTGGCATTCGTCAGCCGGAGTTGTACCGAATTCCCGCCCTAGCAGAAACACCTGTTAAGTACGCCCAATCCCGCTTGTCAACGGCGGAGCTAGACGGGCTCAAGCTCCGCCTGGAGCAACTGATGCTGGAAAAGAAACCCTACCTCAACCGCAAGCTGCTGAAGGCTGAATTGGCGGAACTTCTGGGCGTTAGTAGCCCCGAACTTGCCCGCCTACTTAATGAGAACATCGGCATGAATTTCTTTGAATATGTCAACTACTTCCGCATCAAGGAATTTGTCGCTCTGGCCAAAACGGAGCGGGCGCAGGCGCTAACCCTTTTCGGATTAGCCCAAGAGGCAGGTTTTAATTCCAAGACGACTTTCAACAAAGCTTTTCGGGAGTTGATGGGGACTTCGCCGGGGGCTTATTTTAAAGAGAATTAAGTGGGCGACGGCGCGCAGGTGCAGGGTAAGGTTTATAAGCGCAAAGGACGAAAGGGATAGCTGAAAAGCAACTTTTGTACGTATCTTTGTGTTATTGTACGTATAAAACAATGTGCCATGACTGCCGCAAAACCACTTCACAAACTAAAATCTAAGCCTAGAAAAACGAAAGTTCGATCTTCAAACAAGAAAAAATTGACGTTGAGTCTTGATCAGGAAATAATTGAGCGGGGTAAGTTTTTTGCCAAAGAAAACGGAATGAGTCTATCGGCTCTGATCGAGCAATTTCTTCTTGAGAAAACCAAAGAAAGGGAGGTTTATGTGCCGGTTAGGGTTATTGAGCCTGATCCCGAACTTGGAGCATTGTTTCCCCCAAACCCTCAGCATAGCTATGAAAACATAAAGAGTAAAGATCAACTTATGGGAGAGTATTATGATGCCATCAGTAACCGAGTAAAAGTTGAAGAAGAATGAAGGTCTTTCTTGATGTAAATTGTTTTTTTGACTTTGTGCTTGGTAGAGAACCTTTTTACGCAGAAATGCTACAAGTATTCACACTCGCCGTTCACAAGGATATCGAGTGTGGGACAAATCCGAATAATTTCCCTTTCGCCTACTATTACATGAAAAATGGTAAGACAATGAGCTCGGTGAAAAGCAAAGAATTTAAACACCGATTAGCTATTATCAGGAAGTCAATTGAGTGCACGACACTCAGTAGTGCAACTATTGACGCAGCACTTTCCATGTCCAAACCTGATGACCTAGAAGATGCCGTAATGATTCAGTCAGCGTTGAATTTCAAAGCTGATATTATGCTTAGTCGCGACAAAGGTCTGCTGAAAAATAAACAAGTGAAAACGATGACACCTAGTCAGTTCTTGAAAAGCTGGACTACAAAGTAAGCCCTACGTCCAATCATCCACCTCATCCACCCGCTCCAGCGGAGCTTCTTCCCGTAAGTCTGCTACGAACTTACACCAGTCACAGTCATCTTCTCCACAGCCGGTGAAGTTCTGTGCCTGGATGCCGTCCCAGGCTTCCCGCATGATGGCGCGTAGGACATCTTGGTCTTTGGGCCCCATACTAACGCCTGCTTCCGGCTGTTTGCCTTCCGAATTCACGAGCAAGAAGCTGATCTTTCCTTCCTTTACCCGTCGGATATTTCCGGGCCGGTTGTCGTAAAGGAGCTTGTAGAAGTTGAGTTGCCGCCAATAGGTGCCTCCGTGGGGCTTCGACTTTGTCGGGCCTTTGATTTTAGCGGAGAGTGAGCTCTTGCCTGATCCACTGGTTTTATAGTCTACTACCCGTACCCAAGCATCACTCAGTACGTCTACCCGGTCGATCATGCCGACCAGCGGAATACCGTCGACCTCAGTATTGCGGATGAGCATTTCTACCTCCACGTCGGCCGTCCAACCGCTGCGGTAGGTGTCGTAATAGCTGGCCAGTTCCAGGCGCCCCTGGCGAAGCCGGTTACGAAAACCTTCGGGCGAGAGCAGCCCGCGCCGCTTGCCGAGGGCGGATTCAAAGTTGAAGATGAGTTCTTCCTTACTGGGGAAGATCTGCGAAGTATCCCGCTTCATCCGCAAGAAGTAGGTTTCCAGTGCATCGTGCAGGGCGGAGCCGTAGAGCGTTTGCTCGCGCTCCAGGTCGGGTACGCCGAGGAGCTTTTCGTAGAAGAAGGCCGTTGGGCACTTCAGGTAGCTGTAGAGTGCGCTTACGCTAAGGCGGAAATCTTTCAGCAGTTCCGCAATGGCGGAGGCTTCGAGCCCGGGGAGGCGGCTTTGGTCGGTTGGCTGAAGTTGAAGAGCGGCTGTTTCCATTGTCTCTTCGGCGGAGAGCCCCGCCGCTTCAATTTTTAGCCCCGCTTCGGTCACCAGTTCATCGAGGAAGGAGACGCGTTGCTGTGCTTTACCCTTGCCGTCCAGATCTGCGACAGACATAATGACTTCCGTTTTAGCCCGGGTCAGGGCCACAAAGAACAACCTGCGACGGGCTTCATCTTCGCTTTCCGCGCCAGTGTAGGTAAGCGTGTCGGGGAGCTTGAATTGAGACTTCCGACCTCCGTTTGGCTTGCCCCAGCGGGGCTCGGCACAGTCGAGCATCCATACCTTCTCGAACTCCAGCCCTTTGGCGCTGTGAGCGGTAACGAGCAGCACGGCCTCGGCCTGGTCGAGGTGAGAACGTAGGGGGAGTTGGATGCGATTGGCATCCATTTGTTGTAGGGTTTCGAGCAGCCCGCCGAGCATGATTCTGGGCCGTCGGGCTACTTCTGCGACGGTGAAATCGGCAAAGGTAGCGAGGTGTTGCAGCAGTTCCGCGCGGTTCGGATGACGGAGCACGGTAGGTAAAAGGCCGGAGCCGTTCATGGCACGTTCCACATATTCGGTGAGCGGGTAGAGGCCGATTTCGCCGATCATGTCTTCCAGCCAGTCGGCGGCCACCTGGATGGCGTCGCCGTCGCGGAGGTCTTCGGGCCAACGCTGGGGCATTTGCAGGAAGTCGCGCCAGGTAGGAAAGAAACCTTCTGCGTCTTTGCTCGCTAAGCGGGCACGGTTCAGCCGGGCCAGATCGTGCGGCCAGAGGCCGAAGCAACGGAAATGGAGGACGCGGAAGAGCAGGTATTCACCGGTTCCGGGGCGGTCGTATTCTGCCTGAAGGTAATGTAGTAAGTCCAGTAGTTGACGGACCGGCCGACCGTTAAGTACGTTTGGCCGGCGCTTACTTTGGTAGGGAATGTCGGCCCGTTCTAGCAGGTGGCGCAGCTCAGTAGCTTGGCCGTGGCGGGCGTAGATGACGGCCATTTCTGACCAAGGAGTGCCTCCGGCATTCCAGGCCCTTAGCTGATTGATTAGATGGCCGGTTTCCTGGTGGGCGTCGGGGAAGGTTAGGATTCTTACGGGCGCGGCCGCAGGTGCAGGTGCAGCTGAAGGAGCAGGGTCTGGAGCCCCCGGACTCCGCTGCGCTGCGTCCGGAGTGACCCGAGAGATATCCGCTACGCGGAAGCTGGACGAAGCAGGAGGGGTAGGTGTTACAGCTGCGTCCTCCAACGTTTCCTCTCTCCCGAGGAGAGGGGTTGGGGGAGAGGGTTTACGGGGCGCGGCCGCAGGTGCAGCTGAAGGAGCAGGGTCTGGAGCCCCCGGACTCCGCTGCGCTGCGTCCGGAGTGACCCGAGAGATATCCGCTACGCGGAAGCTGGACGAAGCAGGAGGGGTAGGTGTTACAGCTGCGTCCTCCAACGTTTCCTCTCTCCCGAGGAGAGGGGTTGGGGGAGAGGGTTTACTAGGCGCGGCCGCAGGTGCAGGGGGAGCTGAAGGAGCAGGGTCTGGAGCCCCTGGACTCCGCTGCGCTGCGTCCGGAGTGACCCGAGGGATATCCGCTACGCGGAAGCTGGACGAAGCAGGTGTTACGGATGCTCCCTTCTCACGCTGCTCCTTTAATCCCTCACTTTGCACCTGCGGCCGCGCCACAAAATCTGGATTACTGGCCACCAACTTTTTCTCCACCGCCAGCTCCGGGAGCTTATTCCCGATGCGGAGCTCATTCTTTGCGATGAGCGTGGAGGCCACGTCCAAAATTTCCTGACGGCTACGGTAGTTTTCGGTCAACGTGACCAGTTTTACGTTGTCGTAGCGCTGGAAGAAATCGGTCATGGAGCGCAGACGAGCGCCCTGAAATTCGTAAATCGCCTGGTCGTCGTCGCCAACGATGAAGATGTTTGGCCGCTCCCAGTATTCTACCAGGCTGCGGACAATCGCGTCTTGCGCGCCGTTCGTATCCTGAAACTCGTCCACCAGCACGTACTGGTAGCGCTCTTGGTAAGCACGGAGCAGGCTTGGGAAATCGTTGAAGGCGCGCAGCACCCATCCGATCATGTCTCCGTAGTCGTAGCGGCGTTCTCTGCGGAGGGCTTCCTGATAGGCGGGGAAGAGCGCCGTGGCCGCCCGGAGGCGTTTCATGCGAAGGGTTTCCTCGTCGATGAGTCCCTGTTTCGGGTCTCCGGCGGCTTTGTCTTTGTACTTCTTTTTGTAGACGAAGTCGGGGTGCGTCGGCAGCTCCGCCACGTAGCGATCGATCTTCTGCTCCATATCGTCCAGTTCCCAGTTTTCGGCCTTGATGGCCGAGAAGAGGTGCTTCAGATGGGGCTCGTAGAAGTAGGGGTCATGATAGCCCTGCCGTAGGGGCGTGTCCTGCTCCAGCCGGTCCAGTAAGCTGCGGACGATGCGGATTTGCTCCAGCTCGCCGAGCGGCTCCAGGTCCGGCTTGCCGAAGTACTGGAGGTTTTGCTGGATCAGATTACTGCAAAAGCCATGGAAGGTGTAAATCCCGATCCGGTGTGCCTCCGGGCCAATGAATTTGAGCAGTCGCTCGCGCATGGCTTTCACCCCTGCTTCTGTGAAGGTGAGGCACAGGATGTTGTGCGCGCCCGTATCCGTCTCGTTCAGGATATTGCCGATGCGGGCGGCGAGTAGGTGCGTCTTGCCCGTTCCTGGCCCGGCCAGTACCATCACCGGCCCGTCGATTTTTTCGACGGCGGCGCGCTGCGCCGGGTTCAAGCGGTCTAGCTCAGTTTGAAAGGTAGCGTTGTGTTGATTGCGAGGGTGCAACAGGGGCGTTTTGAGTGGGCGGACAAGATAGGGGAAAGTTTTTCAGCACTTGCCTA
>CAYPIM010000086.1:0-1631 GCA_964410795.1 uncultured Lewinella sp.
TGACGGGTTCGTCTTCGATGAGGCAGAGGTTGATGTTTTCCATGTTCACAAAGTAAAGGGTAGATGGGAGAGTAGGAAACTACATCTTCATGTGGAAGGGTGATTAGTGGCCGCGGCCGCAGGTGCAGGGCAAGTCGATTAAGCGCAAAGAAGTAATTGTTTTATACCTCTTTGCGCCATCGACCTGTTATCATGGCTGTCCATCGCCTTCATCGTCTGAGCTATCCTCTTCCGCATCTTCATCTTGTCCGCTGACCCTTCTGGGCGTTAGATATCGATCTCGACGGTAAGCTTCCTCAGCAATCTCATCGTATTCAATACGTTCAATAATCCTTTTAAATTCCTCTACCTCATCAGGCAGGAAGAAAATGTCAGACATCTCCTCCTCCACCACCAATTTAATGGTAGTTAGCTCCTCTTCGGTAGGTGGTGAAGTAAACGACATTCCTCTATTGTTCGACGGATCTTCGTTAAATCTTTTTTCCAACAAATACAATGTTGTATAAACCCGGTTAGAATGATATGCATGGGACCACAATTCAAGTGCTTCCATCATAGAAGGGGAGAATGAATTTTTCAGCTTATAGAAGTCATCTTCATTTAGAAGTTCGGAGGCAGGCCTCGGGAAAGCACTGGATGCAGCTGAGTAAATAGGTTCTGGGGTATTGTTTCGCGACGGCACCATCGGTCGTTGCGTATATGCTGGCCGGGGGGAAGGGGTAGGTGATTCGACTGTTTGTTGGCCCCAAAATTGCCCATTTAGCGGAGTATTCGAAAAGAAAAAAACCGTCATTAAAAACAGGTAGAGTGGCATAAGCCGGATAAGCGTAGTCATGATTATTAATTTTAGTTGGATAAGTATGAAGTGGCAGCAGAGAATAATAGCCTGAGAAGACATTATCCTTGCTCCTACGTGATTATTCTGGCTCAGGAGCCTCCTCTGCTTTAGGAGGATCGACTCTTGGATTAGCCAGAATCATCCGATAGCGGTAAGTAATCGTGCCGGAGGCTTCATTGAAGGTTGATCCATCGCTTAATGCTACCGAACCATTCGTCCATTCCTGGCTCAACGGCTCTCCGGCGGTAAGCGTGATCGTTGCACCTGCTGTATCAGGAATCATAACATCATCATCGCCTACGGAATCGAGATCAGTGACATCACCAATAATATTGACTGATACAGAACCACCTTCTGAAACTACTTGCCAAAATTCAATGGTCTGGTGTAGTGGCAGACTGGTATCATCATCAAGGCCATCGGCAGTGGTATTGAAAGTAACGAGACGCGCGGTGTCTGTTTTGTTGTCGGTGTGCTGCACTTGAAGATGGGAAACCCATTCCCCGGAACCATCCAAATCTCCTGATTCAGCATTATCAAAAGAAACGATTTCGATTTCGATTTTTTGTAGATTTGGTATTTCCATCCACGGGTTAGTGCTGATGTGATGGCTGGTATCATAGGTATATAGTGCCTTTTCCAGTCCTGTGCGTAATTCTCCCCAGACGAACGGATCATCGAAATATAATGGGCTGAGCAATTCACTGATCATCCGTAAGTCAAGCAGTACCGGCACTTCGTCGCCATTAGGCAGGTTCCAGCCAGCTCCTGCCTCGCTATAAGAAACCTCTCC